>NZ_JASJVF010000101.1:0-11040 GCF_035019805.1 Cryobacterium sp. 10I1 | reverse complement strand
GGCGGGCGCCGTGAATCCGACCATCTCCTTCACGCCCGTGATCGTGCCGATGTCCCGCGGCATCCTCGCGACGGCGACGGCGCGCCTCGTGCCCGGCACCTCCGCAGCCGCCGTGCGCGCAGCCTGGGAGAGCGCATACGCAGACGAACCGTTTGTGCACCTGCTCCCGGCCGGACACTTCCCGCGCACGAGCGACGTGCTCGGCGCCAACACCGCACTGATCGGCCTCGCCGTCGACGAGGCCGTCGGCCGCGTCGTCACGGTGACCGCCGTCGACAACCTCGCCAAGGGCACCGCCGGTGCCGCGATCCAATCCGCAAACCTGGCCCTCGGGCTGCCCGAGACCCTGGGCCTCAGCATGAATGGAGTCGCCCCGTGAGCGTCACAACCCCCGCCGGATTCGCGGCAGCCGGCGTCACAGCCGGCCTCAAGAAGTCCGGCGGACTCGACCTCGCCGTCGTGCAGAACCTCGGCCCGCTCGCCAGTGCCGCGACCGTGTTCACGAGCAATCGCTGCAAGGCGAACCCGGTGATCTGGAGCCAGCAGGTCATGCGCGGCGGCAGCGTCCGCGCGATCGTGCTCAACTCGGGCGGTGCGAACTGCTACACCGGCAGCATCGGCTTCCAGACCACCCATGCGACCGCGGAGGCCGTCGGTGACCGCCTCGGCGTGTCCGCCGGGGAGGTGCTCGTCTGCTCGACCGGCCTGATCGGCGAACAGCTCGACCTGGACAAGATCACCGCAGGCATCTGGGACGCCACCCTCGCCCTGCGCACGGACGACTCGACGTCCGCCGAAGCGGGCCTGTCCGCCGCCAGGGCCATCATGACGACCGACACCACTCCGAAGCAGTCCGCCGTGACCGCGCCGGCCGGCTGGTCGATCGGCGGGATGGCCAAGGGCGCAGGCATGCTCGCCCCCGGCCTCGCGACAATGCTCGTCGTGATCACGACCGACGCCGTCCTCGACTCCGCCCAGCTCGACAGGGCGCTTCGGGTCGCGACCCGGATCACCTTCGACCGCCTCGACTCCGACGGCTGCATGTCGACCAACGACACCGTGAGCCTGCTCGGCTCTGGCGCGAGCGGCATCGCGCCGGACGAAGCCGAATTCGCCGCCGCGCTCACCGCGATCTGCCAGGACCTCACCCTGCAGCTGCAGGCCGACGCGGAGGGCAGCGCCCACGACGTCGCCATCACCGTGCGCAACGCCGAGACCGAAGCCGACGCCGTCACCGTGGCCCGCGCTGTCTCCCGCAGCAACCTGTTCAAGACCGCCATCTTCGGCAACGACCCGAACTGGGGCCGCGTGCTCGCCGCCGTCGGCACGACGGATGCCGCCTTCGACCCGTACAACATCGACGTCACGATCAACGGGGTGCAGGTCTGCACCGCGGGGGAGCCGGACCAGCCCCGCGAACTCGTCGACCTCACGCCACGCTCCGTCACGGTGCTGATCACCCTGCACGCGGGGGACGCGGAAGCGACGATCTGGACCAACGACCTCACGCACGCCTACGTCGAAGAGAACAGCGCGTACTCGAGTTGACCCGTCACACGCACGGCAAGGCCTCGCACCGGCATCCGCTCGCGGACACCGGCACCGGAACGCACGCGAGCGACGCGGAGGTCGACACGACCGAGGCCGAGTCGAACACCCGGGCCGAGGCCGCGGTCAAGGCCGAGACCCTGATCGAGTCGCTGCCCTGGCTCAAGCACTTCCACGACAAGATCATCGTCGTCAAGTTCGGCGGCAACGCCATGGTCAGCGAGGCGCTGCAGCGCAGCTTCGCCGAGGACATGGTCTACCTGCGTTATGCCGGCCTCCGCCCCGTCGTCGTGCACGGAGGCGGCCCGCAGATCTCGGCGATGCTCGACCGCCTCGGCATCCAGAGCGAATTCCGCGGCGGCTACCGCGTGACGACCCCCGAGGCGATGGACGTCGTGCGGATGGTGCTCACCGGCCAGATCAACCGCGAGCTCGTCAGCCACATCAACGAGCACGGCCCCCTCGCGGCCGGCCTCTCCGGCGAGGACGCCGGACTCTTCCAGGGCCGCCGCCGCGGCACGATGATCGACGGCGAGGAGGTCGACCTCGGCCTCGTCGGCGACGTGATCGGCGTCGACCCAGAGGCCGTGCACGCCCAGCTCGACGCCGGCCGCATCCCGGTGATCTCCTCGATCGCGCCAGACACGGATGTCCCGGGCCAGTCCCTGAACATCAACGCCGACGCCGCCGCCGCGTCCCTCGCCATCGCGCTCGGGGCCGAGAAGCTCGTCATCCTCACCGATGTCGCCGGGCTCTACAGCGACTGGCCGAACCGGGACTCCCTCGTCTCGATCATCGAAGTGCCCGAGCTCCGCGCCCTGCTGCCCGACCTGGAATCCGGGATGATCCCCAAGATGACCGCCTGCCTCGACGCCGTCGAGGGCGGCGTCGCCAAGGCGGCCATCATCGACGGGCGCGTGCCGCACTCGATCCTGCTCGAGGTCTTCACCGGGAGCGGGATCGGCACCGAAGTAGTACCCCGGGCGAACTGAGCCCAACCGCACCACACCACCGACACGACGGATTTGAGAATGACAGGCGAAACGATCACCGACTCACCGGCAACCTACGCGGGCACGACCGACGCGGCCACGCTCGCGGAACGCAGCGAGGGCTGGCGTGACCGATACACCGCGGCGATGATGCTCACCTTCGCGCCGCCGCGCGCGATGCTCGTCCGCGGCGCCGGCTGTTACGTCTGGGACGAGAACGGCACCGAATACCTCGACTTCCTCGCGGGCATCGCCGTCAACTCCCTCGGGCACGCCCACCCCGAGCTGGTCGCCGCCGTGTCAGCCCAGGTCGGCACCCTCGCGCACATCTCCAACTACTTCGCGTCCCCCTCGCAGATCGAGCTCGCCGAACGGCTCAAGCGCATCACCGGGGCCGGCCCGGCCGGCCGCGTCTACTTCTGCAACTCGGGCGCCGAGGCCAACGAAGCGGCCTTCAAACTCGCCCGCCTCAATATCGGGAGTGAGCCCGGTCGGCCGCGCACCCGCATCCTCTCGTTGCACGAGTCCTTCCACGGCCGCACCATGGGCGCCCTCGCCCTGTCAGGCAAGCCCGCCATGCGGGCGCCGTTCCTGCCGGTGCCCGGCGGCGTCGAGCACATCCACGCGACCTTCGAGGCCCTCGAGGCCGCGATCGACGACACCGTCGCGGCCCTGTTCCTCGAGCCCGTGCAGGGGGAAGCCGGCGTCATCGACCTGCCGGACGGCTTCCTGCGCCGCGCCCGAGAGCTCTGCACCCGGCACGGGGTCCTGCTCATCCTCGACGAGGTGCAGACCGGTGCCGGACGCACCGGAGACTGGTTCGCGTACCAGCACGACGGCATCCTGCCCGATGCGATCTCGATCGCCAAGGGCATCGGCGGCGGGGTGCCGATCGGCGCCCTCGTCACCTTCGGTGCGACGTCCGAGCTGTTCCAGCGCGGCCAGCACGGCTCGACCTTCGGCGGGAACCCGCTCGCGACCACGACCGCCAACACCGTGCTCGGCATCATCGAGCGGGACGGCCTCGTCGCCAACGCCGCCCGCCGCGGCGAGCAGCTCCGCGACCTGATCCTCGGCTTCGACTCCCCGCACATCCTCGAGGTGCGGGGCCGCGGCCTGCTGCTCGGAATCGGACTCGCCGAGCCCGTGGCCCTGAAGCTCGCCGACGCGGCCCTCGAGGCCGGCCTCATCATCAACGCCGCAAACGAGTCCACCATCCGGCTCGCGCCGCCCCTCATCGTCGGCGAGGCCGAGCTGGCCGAATTCGGGCGCCGATTCGGGCTCGCCCTGGCCAGCCTCTAGGCTGAAGAATCCCCCATTCCAGCGAAAGTGACCCCGTGACCCGCCATTTCCTGCGCGACGACGACATCTCCCCGGCCGAACAAGCCGAGATCCTCGACCTGGCCGTTGAGCTCAAGCGCGACCGATTCCAGGCGAAACCCCTCGCGGGCCCCCAGACCGTCGCCGTGATCTTCGACAAGTCGTCGACCCGCACCCGGGTGTCCTTCGCCGTCGGCATCGCCGACCTCGGCGGAAGCCCGCTGATCATCAGCACCGCAAACAGCCAGCTCGGGGGCAAGGAGACCGCGGGCGATACCGCCCGCGTGCTCGAACGCCAGGTCGCCGCGATCGTCTGGCGCACCTACGGCCAGGCCGGCCTAGAGGAGATGGCCCTCGGCACCACCGTGCCCGTCGTCAACGCGCTCTCCGACGACTTCCACCCCTGCCAGCTCCTCGCCGACCTGCTCACCATCCGCGAACACCGCGGCGAGCTCGCCGGCCTCACCCTGACTTTCCTCGGCGACGGCGCCTGCAACATGGCGCACTCCTACCTCCTCGCCGGCGCGACGGCAGGCATGCACATCCGTGTCGCCTCCCCGGCCGGCTACACCCCGCAGCCGCAGGTGCTGGCGGATGCCGAGGCCATCGCCGCGAAGACCGGCGGCTCGATCACCCTCTACACCGACCCCGCGGAAGCGGTCACCGGCGTCGACGTCGTCGTCACGGACACCTGGGTGTCGATGGGATTCGAGGAGGAGAAGGCCGCACGCGTCGCCTCCCTCGGCGCCTACCGCGTCGACAGCGCGCTGCTCGCCCGCGCCAAGCCCGACGCGCTCTTCATGCACTGCCTTCCCGCCGACCGCGGTTACGAGGTCACCGCGGACGTCATCGACGGGCCGCAGAGCATCATCTGGGATGAGGCCGAGAACCGCCTGCACGCGCAGAAGGCGCTGCTGGTCTGGCTGCTCGGCCACAACACCAACCCGTAAACTGAGACTTAGTAGATATTTAGAGGGAGAACCATGGCTGAACGTGTTGTGCTCGCATACTCCGGTGGACTGGATACCTCGGTCGGCATCGGCTGGCTGAAGGATGCGACCGGCAAGGAGGTCGTAGCACTCGCCATCGACGTCGGACAGGACGGCGAAGACATGGAGGCCATCCGCCAGCGTGCGCTCGACTGCGGCGCCGTCGAGGCCATCGTCGTCGACGCGAAGGACGAATTCGCCAACGACTACATCGTCCCGGCCCTCAAGGCCAACGCGCTGTACCAGAAGCGCTACCCGCTCGTCTCCGCGCTCAGCCGCCCGCTGATCGCCAAGTACCTCGCCTCCACCGCCAAGGCGCTCGGCGCCGACAGCGTCGCCCACGGCTGCACCGGCAAGGGCAACGACCAGGTCCGGTTCGAGGCCGCCGTCGCCGCGCTTGCTCCCGACCTGATCTCCCTCGCCCCGGTCCGGGACTTCGCGCTGACCCGCGACAAGGCCATCATCTACGCCGCGGAGCACAACCTGCCGATCAAGCAGTCCGCGAAGAGCCCGTACTCGATCGACCAGAACGTCTACGGCCGCGCGGTCGAGACCGGCTTCCTCGAAGACCCGTGGAACGCGCCGATCGAGGACCTCTACACGTACACCCAGGACCCCACGGTCACGCGGGACGCGACCGAGGTCGTCATCCGCTTCGACCAGGGCGTCCCCGTCGCGATCGACGGCAAGCCCGTCACGCCTCTGCAGGCCATCGAGATCATGAACAAGCTCGCCGGCGACCAGGGCGTCGGCCGGATCGACATGGTCGAAGACCGCCTCGTCGGCATCAAGAGCCGCGAGGTCTACGAGGCCCCCGCCGGCATCGCCCTCATCGCCGCGCACGAAGAGCTCGAGAACATGACCATCGAACGCGACCTCGCCCGCTACAAGCGCGGCGTCGAGGCCAAGTGGGCAGAACTCGTCTACGACGGGCTCTGGTTCTCCGGCCTCAAGCGTGCCCTCGACGTGTTCATCGACGAGACGCAGAAGTACGTGACCGGCGACATCCGCCTCAAGCTGCACGCCGGCACCGCGGTCGTCACCGGCCGCACGAGCCCGCAGAGCCTCTACGACTTCAACCTCGCCACCTACGACACCGGAGACACCTTCGACCAGAGCATGGCCAAGGGGTTCATCGAGCTGTGGTCGCTGCCGAGCAAGATCTCCGCACGCCGCGACCTGGCCGGCAAGTAGGGTCCGGAGCATGACAGGCGATTCTCCGGTCAACCGCGCCGGTGAGGCGGGCGCCCTCTGGGGTGGCCGCTTCGCCGGGGGACCGAGCCCCGAGCTCGCACGGTTGAGCAAGTCGACCCAGTTCGACTGGCCACTCGCGCCATACGACATCCGGGGTTCCCGGGCTCACGCCCGTGCCCTGGCCGCCGCTGGTTACCTGAGCGCCGAAGAACTCGCCGCCATGATCGCCGGGCTCGACCGGCTCGACGCCGCCATCAACGATGGAAGCTTCCAGCCTGCCGAGAGCGACGAGGACGTGCACTCCGCCCTCGAACGCGGCCTGATCGACATCGTCGGCGCCCCGCTCGGCGGCAAGCTCCGCGCCGGGCGCAGCCGGAACGACCAGGTCGCCACCCTGATCCGGATGCTGCTCCGCGACAAGGCCGCGAGCATCTCCGCGCACCTGATCACGGTGATCGATGCCCTCGCCGCCCAGGCCGAGGCCAACGAGACCGCGATCATTCCCGGGCGCACCCACCTGCAGCATGCGCAGCCGGTGCTCCTCGCCCACCACCTCTTCGCCCACTGCTGGCCACTCGTGCGCGACCTCGAACGCTTCACCGACTGGGGCAAGCGCGCGGACTACTCGCCGTACGGTTCCGGCGCCCTCGCCGGGAACACCCTCGGCCTCGACGCCCGGCTCGTCGCGACCGACCTCGGCTTCGGCCACGTCGTCGAGAACTCGATCGACGGAACCGCGAGCCGCGACCTCGTCGCCGAGTTCGCGTACATCACCGCCCAGATCGGCATCGACATCTCCCGCCTCGCCGAGGAGATCATCCTCTGGAACACCCGCGAATTCGGTTTCGTCACCCTCGACGACGCGTACTCGACCGGGTCCTCGATCATGCCGCAGAAGAAGAACCCCGACATCGCCGAACTCGCGCGCGGCAAGTCCGGTCGCATGATCGGCAACCTCACCGGCCTGCTCACGACCCTCAAGGGTCTCCCGCTCGCGTACAACCGCGACCTGCAGGAGGACAAGGAACCCGTCTTCGACTCGATCGACACCCTCGAGGTGCTCCTGCCCGCCTTCGCCGGCATGATCGCGACGTTGACCTTCCACACCGAGCGGATGGCGGAACTCGCCCCCGCGGGGTACTCCCTGGCCACCGATGTCGCCGAATGGCTCGTCAAGCAGCGTGTGTCGTTCCGGGACGCGCACGAGATCACCGGGCTCCTCGTGAAGTACGCCGAGCAGAACGAACTCGAACTCCACGAGGTCGACGATGACGCGCTCCTCACGATCTCCGCGCACCTGACCCCCGAGGTGCGCAGCGTGCTGAGCATCCACGGGTCCGTCGAGGGTCGCGACGGCCAGGGCGGCACCGCCCCGGTTCGCGTTGCCGAGCAGCGTGCCGTGCTCGTCGCCCGGGTGCGCGTGCTCGCCTCGGCACTCGCGCTCTAGCGGGCGCCACGGGTGAACGCCGCGCGGGAACTGCGACGTGACGGGCGCCGCCGGTGAGCCTCGACCGGGAGCTGCTCGCACGGCCGGCGATCGAACTCGCCCCGCTCGTGCTCGGTGCGGTTCTCCGCCACGGCGGGGTCGCGCTGCGCATCACCGAGGTCGAGGCCTACCTCGGCGACGGAACCGACCCGGGCTCGTATGCCTTCCGGGGTCGCACCCGGCGTAATGCGGCCATGTACGGCCCGCCCGGGCACCTCTACGCGTATTTCAGCTATGGGATGCACGTCTGCGCCAACATCGTCTGTTCCCCGGAGGGTGCCGCGTCAGCGCTCCTGCTCCGCGGAGGCGAGATCGTCGACGGACTGGCCGAAGCCCGGTCGCGCCGCACGACCTCGAAGACCGACGGCGATCTGGCCAGGGGACCGGCGCGGCTCACGATCGCCCTCGGTATCGGGCTCGGCGACGACGGCGCCGATCTCGGCGCCCTGCCGTTCGAGCTGACCCTGCCCGCCATTCCCGCGCCTGCGGTACGCACCGGTCCGCGCACCGGCGTCAGCGGTCCCGGCGGGGGAGTGGCGTTCCCGTGGCGATTCTGGCTCCCGGGCGAGCCGACCGTGTCGCCCTACCGGCGGCATCCGCAGCTTCGAAACGCGTCGGGGGTTTGAGTCACGGACAAAACACCCTCCCGATCGCGCAGAGGGGCCGTAACTCAGCGCACGCAGTCGCTCAGCTCGTCGCGATCTTCACGAGGGCGGCGCACGCGCAGGCCCAGATCAGGCTCGCGAAGGTGCCGATGATGAAGCGCTCACGGGTTTCGGCCTCGGTGAGTTCGGTGAACCGGCCGACGCCCTTGATGGCGACGACGACGGCGATCGCCTCGGGGAACCCGGCAAGGATCGCCCCCGCGACCGCGAGCCGTTCGAGGATGCCGATCATGAGACCGCCGCGGAGCACCTCGTGCACGGCACCGGCCGCGCCGGGTACTGCGGGCGTCGCGCCGTCGTCGACGAGGATGCCGCCGTGCTGGCCGGGCCGCGCGGAATCGTGGGTGGCGAAGTCGAGTGCGAGCAGGGCCATCGGACCGCCGCCGACGACGGCGAGGGCGAGTGCGATCAGTCCGAGGATGACGCCGAAGGTGTCGCTGCCGCCCGGAGCGGGGGCCGCCGCGATCAGCAGGGCGCCGGCGAGGCCGCCCGCCGAGATGATCGCGAAGGTCTGCTTCCGCCACCGGAACGCGAGCACGGCGCAGACGAGCGAGCCGATCGTCACGAGCAACAGCAGCATCCAGTACAGCGTGGCGAGGATCTGGAAGGACTGGATCGTCATCCGGCGGTGTCCGTTTCTGTCGAAGTCTGCTCGAGGTCTTCCACGAGCCTAACGAGTGCGGGGTGTGCAGCCTCCTCGACCCTCCAGAGCGAGGACTTGATCCGCTGGCTCACCGCGGCGGGCGTGATCCCGAGCCGGGCGGCGATGTCGACCTGGCTGAGCCCGCCGCGCAGCAGGTCGACCGCCGCCCCCCCCACCCGCGCGCGGCGCGGGCGGAGCAGGAGCACGGTCGCGATGAGCGCCTCGACCTCGGCGCCGGCCAGAATCGGTGCGCCAGCGGGCAAGCCGGGGTGGGGCCGGCCGGCGGATGCCCCGGCCGCCGTGGCCCCGGACCCGTCTGCGTCGAGGGCGAAGCGGGCATCCGCTTTCTTGGCTCGCGTCACGGCGGCCCGCGCGGCGCTGAATGCCGCGCCGGAGGCCTGCCGGGTGGCGTGGGGGAGCGGCACCCGGACCGGGCCGATGCCGAGGCCGATGCTCCAGTGCCCCGACCGGTGCAGCGCGAACACGACGTCGAGCGCGGTCGCGGCGTCGGTGAGCAGCGCCTGGATCTCGTCGCCGGAGGTCTGGTCTGGCGGCAGGAGGAAGGCGGGGCCGAAGTCGGCGGCGAGGCGGGCGATCATCTCGCCGGCCCGGTCCCGGTCGTGGCGGCTGTCGATCTGGTCTGCGGTGATCACGAACATGAGCGCGCCCTCCGGTGCGATTGCTGTGCAGCGCGGGAGTTCGCCCGCATAAAGTAAGCGTACACGCTATATATCTCAATATTCATTCTTCAGGCTTAATTATTTACGATGAAGGCTCAGGCCTGTCCTCCCGGCCCGGCACGGCCGCGCTGGTAATCTGGGCTGCGTGTCAGATCCCGTGATCCTCAAGCAGCAGTCCAACGACGTCACCTTCGAGAATGTCTGGGAGGAGATCTCCTGGCGTGGCCTCGTGCAGGTGTCGACCGACGAGGCCGAGCTGCGCGCGCTGCTCGCGGGGGAGCCGATCACCTTCTATTGCGGGTTCGACCCGACCGCGCCGAGCCTGCACCTCGGAAATCTCGTCCAGCTCCTGCTGATGCGCCGCCTGCAGCTCGCCGGTCACCGGCCGCTCGGCCTCGTCGGCGGTTCCACCGGTCTGATCGGCGACCCGCGGCCCACCGCGGAGCGGGTGCTGAACACCAAGGACACCGTCGGCACCTGGGTCGGCTACCTGCAGGCGCAGGTGTCGCGCTTCCTGAGCGCGGAGGGCGACAATCCCGTCACCCTGGTGAACAACCTCGACTGGACCGGTCCGCTCAGCGCGATCGACTTCCTGCGCGACATCGGCAAGTACTTCCGGGTCGGCACCATGCTCAAGAAGGATGCGGTGAGCGCGCGGCTGAACTCCGACGCAGGCATCAGCTACACCGAGTTCAGCTACCAGGTGCTGCAGGGCCTGGACTTCCTCGAGCTCTTCCGCGCGCACGGCTGCGTGCTGCAGACCGGGGGCAGCGACCAGTGGGGCAATCTCACGAGCGGCACGGACCTGATCCGCAAGGCAGAGGGTGCGAGCGTGCACGCCATCGGCACACCCCTGATCACGAACAGCGACGGCACCAAGTTCGGCAAGAGCGAGGGCAACGCCGTCTGGCTCGACCCCACCCTGACGAGCCCATACGCCTTCTACCAGTTCTGGCTCAACACCGACGACGCCGATGTGATCCTGCGCCTCAAGATCTTCACGTTCCTGACGCGGGCCGAGATCGAGGGCCTCGAGGAATCGGTTGCCACGGAACCCTTCAAGCGGCTCGCCCAGCGCACCCTCGCCGTCTCGGTGACGAGCCTCGTGCACGGGCGGGCGGCGACGGATGCTGCCATCCACGCCGCGCAGGCCCTCTTCGGCCAGGGTGACCTCGCCGACCTCGACGAGGAGACCCTCGAGGCCGCCCTGCGTGAACTCCCCAACACGACAACGGCCCCGCACGCACCTGTCATGCAGTTGCTCGTGGACACCGGACTCACGACGAGCCTGAGCGAGGCCCGGCGCGCGATCAAGCAGGGCGGGGTGTACCTGAACAACGTCAAGGTCCTCAGCGAGGACCAGACCATCGAGGGGGCCGTGCTCCCCGGTGGTGTCGCCGTGCTCCGCCGCGGCAAGAAGACCCTGGCCGGCGTCTTCGTCGAGTAGTCCCTGCCCGGCGTCTTCGTCGAGCAGTCCCCGCCGCGAGAGTACGATTTTGGCCCTTAAACCGGAGGTTTAAGGG
>NZ_JASJVF010000100.1:0-11049 GCF_035019805.1 Cryobacterium sp. 10I1 | reverse complement strand
CGCCCGCCCGGGCGCGGCCG
This sequence comes from Cryobacterium sp. 10I1, assembly GCF_035019805.1. Classification (NCBI taxonomy): domain Bacteria; kingdom Bacillati; phylum Actinomycetota; class Actinomycetes; order Micrococcales; family Microbacteriaceae; genus Cryobacterium; species Cryobacterium sp. 10I1. The sequence goes on along the minus strand of NZ_JASJVF010000100.1, from coordinate 11,029 downwards.
CGACCGCGGCCAGAAGCCCCCATTCGGTAGGGGTCAGATCGAGGAGGGCTTCGTCCAGCCACGCTTTGTGCGAGGCCTCATCGATGCGGAGCCGCCCGTTGCCGTAGGCGACAGGGCCGGCCTCCCCGGGCAGTCCGCTGTATCGGTGGAGCACGGCCTGCACCCGAAGCACCACCTCGGCGGGACTGAACGGCTTGGTCACGTAGTCATCGGCGCCCAGCTCGAGGCCGTGAATCCGGTCGTCCGTGCCGCTGCGGGCCGTCAGCACGATCACGGGAAGGTTCTGCATTCCGTGGGCCTCGCGGAGGATCTCGGTGCCATCGATGTCGGGAAGGCCGAGGTCGAGGAGTACGAGGTCTGCCGAGTCGAGCAGACGCAGCGCCTCCGCTCCCGACGCGGTCGTCAGCACCGAGAATCCAGCCCGTTCCAGATACCGACGGAGCACGTCCCGGATGTCACGTTCGTCCTCGACGACCAGCACTGTTGGCATGACTTCACCCTATCCGCCGCCCCCGTCCGCGGTGGCGGCGCCTTCAGTTCTCCACGCGATCTCCACACACCCGGCAGACCCCCTGCACCGCGGGAAGGGAGTTTGTAGGTAGCAACAACCCACAATCTGAAGGAGCACATCATGCGCAAGAGAATCATCATCACCACGGCGATCGCCAGCGGAGTTGTCATCACCGCCCTCATCGCCACACCGAGCATCGCCGCCATGAACCGCGGCGGGGATCCGCAGGGTACCGGACCAACAGCATCCAGCATCCAGCCATACGCCCAAACTGAGCACATGAACCGCATGGGCGACGGCATGGGCTCCGCCTCCGAGATGGGCGCAGACATGGGCGCAGGAAACCGTGCCGGCATGCAGGGCGGCACCAGCAAGGGTATGGGCATGGGCGCCGGCCTCGCCGACGTGGCCAGCGGCACGATGAACGATGAGCAAAAGGCCAGCCTCACTGCGCTGGCGGCCGAGGAGAAGGTAGCCCATGACCTGTATGTCGCCTTCGCCGAGAAGCATGACGTGGCGGTCTTCAGCCGGATCGCCCGGTCTGAGACGATGCACCTGGATGCCGTTCGCACTCTTCTGGAGCGCTACAGCATCACCGACCCGACCATCGGCCTCGAGGTCGGAAGGTTCCCGACCGACGCCAGCCAAAAGCTCTACGACACCCTGCTTTCCCAGGGCTCAGCGAGCCTGGACGCGGCCAGGGAAACGGCCGGCACGGTCGAGACGACCGACATCGCCGACCTGACGGCGGCTTCGGCCGGAGTCACCGCTCCCGACGTTCTGGCCGTTTACGAGCACCTGCTCACCGGCTCGCAGCACCACCTGTCCGCCTTCGGCGGCTGACACGAACAGACGGTGGAGGGGCGTCCATAGACCGTGGGCGCCCCTCTTCCCTCCCTGCGATGGACCGACAGCGCTACTACGGTGTCGTCACGATCGCGAGGCCCGTCGAGGCCGCCGCTGCCGTCATGGAACCGGCATCGGTCACGTGGGAATAGCCCAATTGCCCGAGACGTGCGGCGGCTGCCGCCGAACGATTGCCCGAGTGGCAGTAGACGACGTATGCGCCCGACTTCGGCAGCGCCCCGACCTTGCTGTCGAAGTCGGGTGACTGCACATCGATGTTGATCGCGCTCGCAAGATGGCCGGCCGCGTATTCCCCCGGGGTGCGCACATCGATGACGACGGAATCCGCGGAAACGGACGCGGGTGCAGCCGACGAACACGCGGTCAGGCCGAAGAGGGCGGCAAGGGCAAGGGCCAGGGCTGTGATCACTGTGTTCATCGTGCCACTTTATACCCCCTTGGGTATTTTTTCCGTCCGAAGCGATACCCCCTTAGGTATAGGAGTATGGTTCAGATCAACAGCATCGAGGCTGGGATTGAGAGGGTCTGACATGGCACGAGTCGTCATTCTGGGAGCCGGGGTTTCCGGCCACACCGCTGCGCTGTTCCTCAAGCGGAGACTGGGCAGGAAGCACGAAGTGGTCGTGGTGTCACCGAACTCGAACTGGAACTGGATCCCCTCGAACATCTGGGTCGGTGTCGGCAAGATGCGCCCTGACAAGGTGGTGTTCCCGCTCGCGCCGATCTACCGGCGGAAGAGAATCGTCTTCCGCCAGGCCCGGGCCGTCGCACTGCGACCGGACGGGGATGCCGTCAGCCCCCGCGGAGCCGTGGATGTGGTGTACACGGACCCGAAGCGGGCCGGCCAGACCGAACGCATCCGTTACGACTACCTCATCAATGCGACAGGCCCCCGCCTGAACTTCGAGGCAACTCCGGGCCTCGGTCCGGACGCCGGTCACACCGTGTCGGTCTGCACGCCCAGCCACGCCGTCGAGGCAGCTAAACGCCTGGCTGCGGTCATCGGAACGTTGAAGACCGGTCGCCGGCAGACCCTGGTGATCGGAGTGGGCCATGGGACCTGCACCTGCGAGGGTGCGGCGTTCGAGTATGCCTTCAATGTCGAACATGAGCTCCGCGCGGCAGGGGTCCGGGAACGTGCAGAGGTCATCTACCTGACCAACGAGCATGAGCTGGGCGATTTCGGCGTCGGCGGAATGACCTTCAGCCAGGGCGACCGCAGGATCACGAGCGAGGCCTGGATGGAGTCGCTCTTCCGCGAACGGGCGATGAAGGCGATCACCCAGGCCGCGGTCACCGAGATCGAACCCGGCCTGATCCACTACCGGCAGATCGACGGCACGGAGAACACCCAGCCGTTCGATTTCGCCATGCTTCTCCCACCGTTCCGTGGCGTGGGCCTTGAGGCCTTCGATAGGGATGGAGCCGATATCACGGGTTCGATCTTCGCTCCCAGCGGGTTCATGCGGGTAGACGCGAACTACGAAGCCAAACCCTTCGACCAGTGGACGGCGCAGGACTGGCCCAAGACATACCAGACCCCGTTGCACCACAACGTGTTCGGGATCGGGATCGCGTTTGCCCCGCCGCACGCGATTTCCCGCCCCTATGCGACCCCCGACGGCGTCCTGGTCGCCCCGGCGCCGCCACGCACGGGCATGCCCTCAGGCTCCATGGGAAAGGCCGTGGCGATGACCATTTCCGACATGGTCCTGAGCGGCTCCACCGAGCCGACCCACACGGCGTCGATGGGCGACATGGCGGCAGCCTGCATCGCCTCGACGGGAACGGGAATGCTCTCCGGCACCGCGGCGGCCATGTCGATGTCACCCATCGTGCCGGACTACTCCCGGCACCCGAACACGGCCGGCCGAGATCCCAAGGAGACAACCGGCGACATCGGGCTCGCCGCGCACTGGGTAAAGCGGATGCTGCACACCCTGTTCATCTACAAGGCCAAGGCCTACCCGCTTTGGTACCTCATCCCCGAATAACCTGCTTCACCGACCAAGGGAGATCAGCGTGGACGACGCACAGGCACGAATCGATGCAGCGCCGCTGCCCGGGACGGGCGAATTGCGACGACGAAGCAACCCCGTCCTGCAGTTCATCCGCTTCCTCGGCCTGAACTGGACGATGTACCGACTCGCCAAACATCACGACTGACTGTCACCAGATGCGCGGGTCGCGACGGCGGGGCAACCGCGCCTTCCGTGCGCTAGCCAGGGATACTCGGCGAGCAGGCGCTCTACCGCGTCGACCCCGCCAGCAAGGTAGTCCGTCCACGCCCAACCGGTGCGACCCGGCGCACCGGACTGGGTGGCCCATCGATCGCGGATGTCGCGAAGCGCCTCGTGGGTATCCTCGTCGGGAGAATCCGAAAGGAGACGGATTGCCCGACGCACCTCGGCAAGGGCCGCAGCCATTCCTTCGAAATACTTCAGGCTCTGCAAGCGGTCAGCGCCGCGCGAAAGAGTGCAGAGCGACTGGCCACCGGAGACGGCAACCAGTCGCTGATGTGTCTCGCTCTGAAGCCTGAGTGCGGAGGCGATGAGTGCCTCCCTGCTCGTCAACACTCGTTCGAAACCCCTCGCGAAGACGGGACGGTGCTGGTTAGTTGCAGGTGCAGCGTTGGGCGGGCGGAACATCGGCCATCACGCTGGCCACATGCTCGCCGCATCCAGCCCAGGTGATCTTGTTGCAACGGTCGCAGCGGACGGGACTACACATGGGTTTCTCCTTCATTGATGAAACGGAAGTACCAGTATACCCCGGGGGGTATCGGATTACATCAATGATTTTGTCAGATTACGAACGGTCCCTAAGATTCCTGATCCTTGTCTAGCGCTTTCCATCGCCGCCGTCGGCACCGGACGATGGAATGCCAAGCACTTTCAGCTGTTCTCGATATTGATCGGCGCTCAGATCGCCGGCTGCGAAGCGCTCGTCCAGAATCTGGCGAGCCTTGCTCGGCTGCACGGCCCCTTCATCGCGCGACGTTGCCGCCCGCTGATCGTGGTGCTGTACCGAACCGCCAAAGGATCGGACCGCCCAAATGGCCAACAGCACGATGCCGACGACGACCAACAACCCGAAGGGCCATCCCCACGCCATGTAAGACCCGTTTCCCCACATCATATTTTTCTCCCTTGCTCTGTTCTGTTTCGATAGCTCAAGAATTCGCGTGTTCGTCGCGTCAGGACACGATCAGTTTCTGGTACATCCCCGCGGCATAGTGGCCTGGCAGGTTGCAGACGATCTCGTATCGTCCCGGCGCCAGGTTGAGCGTCACCCAGCCGGCGCTCCCGGGAGCGATTCCGGAGCCTTCACCGGCGTTGCACGTTGCGGAGGCCTCGCCGAGACTCGCGGTCTCGTCGACTTTGTTTTCGCTGGAGGTCGGCCTGCTGCCCGCGACCTGCGAATCCGTCAGCGGAAGGATGACCAGTTCGTGGCGGATGCTGCCCTCATTAGTGGCCAGGAAGGAAACGACTCCTGAGCCGACACGGGATCGATCGATGCTGAGACTCATGGTCCCGCGTGGCATCGTTCGATTCCCCGTACTCTTACCCGTCATCCCGTTGTCAGCGCCCATCCTCGAGTTGTTGCCCATCATGGGGCCGCCCATGCTCCGCAGCGACACATTCACAATGGATCCCGCTAGTGGCGGCTGCACGCACGACGATCCGGCCGAGTTACCAAAGACTGGCGCGCTCCCGTTCGTGGCGGTGACGACACCGACGGACAGCCCAGTCAGACCGACGATTGTCGCGACAGCTCCAGCGATCGCAGTTACGACGAGTGCGTTCATGCGCATTTTGCTTCTCCTCTGACGATTTCGTTGAGGGTGTCCACTCTGCGCGCCCCGTATGCAGGACCGTTGGCGAGCGTGTGGAGACTGTATGGAGGATTGACTCGGGGGCTTACTTGCTGGAAGGCGAGCGTTGGGATGTTGTCCGGCTATCCGGCCTCATGGTTGGAGCCAAGTCCTGGTGATGGGATGGTTCATCCTCAGGGATTCCCTGCAGGCCGCGGCAGGCGTAGGCGCTTGAGCATCAGCGCGTTGACGGCGACGATCACGCTGGAGCCGGACATCGAGATCGCCGCGATCTCGGGGCTGAGCCGGATTCCGAATGCGGGGAAGAAGACGCCGGCCGCGATCGGCAGGGCGATGGCGTTGTATCCGATCGCCCAGCCGAGGTTCTGCCGCATCTTCCGAACGGTTCCCTTCCCGATCCGCAGCGCAACGGGGACGTCCAACGGATCGGACCGCATCAACACGACATCCGCCGTCTCAATGGCGACGTCGGTGCCGGCGCCGATCGCGATCCCGAGATCTGCCTGCGCCAGCGCCGGGGCGTCATTGACACCGTCGCCGACCATGGCAACCCTCTTGCCTGCAGCCTGGAGTTCCGTGATCTTCGCCGACTTGTCCTCCGGTAGCACTTCCGCGATCACGGTATCGATCCCGAGCTGGGAGGCGATGCGTGCGGCGGTGGCTTCGTTGTCTCCGGTGAGCATGACGACCTGGATTCCCGCGTCGTGCATGGCCGCGACGGCTGCCGCAGCGGTCGGGCGCACAGCATCTGCCAAAGCCACTACTCCGGCCACGTTGCCGTCCACGGCCAGCAGGACAGCGGTATGTCCAGTCGACGCCAGGGCCTCACGCCGCGCGCTCACCGGCTGGATATCGACGCCTCGAGCGAGCATCAATTTGCGGTTGCCGACGAGCACGTGGTGCCCGCTCACCGTCGCCCCCGCCCCGTGCCCGGGTACGTTCTCGAAGCCGACGGCGTCGCCAACGGTCACACCCCGTCCCGCGGCGTAGCTGACCACCGCAGCGGCGAGCGGATGCTCCGACTCGCGCTCCACGGCGGCAACGAGTCCGAGCAGCTCGTCTTCGTCCATGCCGATTGCGACGAAGTCGGTGACTTCCGGCTTGCCCTGGGTGAGGGTGCCGGTCTTGTCCATCACGACGGTGTCGATCCGTGCGGCCGTTTCCAGCGCGGTCGCGGTCTTGAACAAGACGCCGCGCCTGGCGCCAAGTCCGGTCCCGACCATGATCGCCGTCGGGGTCGCCAGCCCGAGCGCGTCCGGGCACGTGATGACGACCACGGTGATCGCGAACAGCATGGCCGTGGGACCGGTTGCGCCCGAGAGCAGCCAGACAAGGAGGGTGGCGATTCCACCGATCAGGGCGACCAGCACGAGCCAGAACGCCGCCCGGTCGGCCAGGCGCTGGCCGGGAGCCTTGGAATTCTGGGCCTCCTGCACGAGCGCGACGATCTGGGCGAGTGCGGTGTCCGCGCCCACCTTCGTCGCCCGCACCCGGAGGGTGCCCGTGGTGTTCACGGTGGCGCCGATCACCGCGGAGCCGGCCGTCTTGGCCACGGGAAGACTCTCACCGGTGACCATGGATTCATCGATATCGGAATCACCGGACTCGACAACGCCGTCGGTGGGGACCTTGGATCCCGGGCGCACGAGCATCAGGTCGCCCGGAACAATGTCCGCGGTGGGAATTTCAACGGGTTCGCCCTCGCGGATCACGAAGGCCTGCGCGGGGGCCAGCTCGAGCAGGGTGCGGACGGCGTCATTGGCGCCGCCCCGTGCCCGCATTTCGACCCAGTGCCCCAGCAGCACAAAACTGGCCAGGACAGTGGCGGCCTCGTAGAAGACGTCGCCGCCGCCGGTCAGGGTGACCACGACGCTGTAGAGCCAGCCCGATCCGACGCCGACGGCCACAAGCACCATCATGTCGAGCGTTCTCGCCCGCAGCGCCCGGTAGGCGCCGTCGAAGAAGATCCATGCAGAGTAGAAGATCACCGGCAGTGAAAGGATCAGCGCTGCTATGTCGTCACGGAGCCCGAACGGTGCCTGAAAAGTGAACCCGATGACCTCGCGGCCGATCGGCGATATAAGCGTGATCGGAACGGAGAGGATCGCGGCCACCAGGAACCGGTTGCGCATATCCCGGATCATGCTGCTCATCGTCATGGTGCCATGGCCGCCGCCGTGCCCCATGGCGTCTTGCCTCGTCGTGGGCGTGGCTGCCGCATGCGCATGCATGATCCTGGTCTCGGCCGATGGGCTCATATGAACGATCCTCTCGAGGAATTTGCTGGTACTCAACACTGTGTTTCTCGGTGCCTACATCATCAGCATATACCCCCCATAGGTATAAGCCCCTTGGTGACCTCGGGCTGTCTCTTCGCGGAATCAGGTGGGCCCTCTCAGACCGCGCGGAGCATCCGTTGACTACAGTGTGAGCATTGCCACCTCCGGACGGCACGGGAAGGAAGGGAACGCCATGGTGGAAGCTCAGCCGTGCAGTCGCGCGTTCACAGCCGCCGCGCAACTGCGTCTTTCGCTCCTCGGAATCCTCTCGCTTGCAGCCATCGTTTTCGGAATGGTAGCGATGCATGCAGGGATGGCGGCAGAATCCGAAGCCTCAACGCATTCCCACGCGATGTCTGACCCGCATTCGAACATGTCAGTCCTCAGCGCAGGGGGGTCGGACTTCGAACTGCCGTCCGCCTCGATTTCCATGGCATCTACATCTGGAAGGTCGCACCTGCCGTCGACTTGTCTCGGCATGTGTGCCACCGATTGCCTCATGACAGGGTCCGCGTGTGCCGCCGGACTCATCGCGCACTCCCCCAATCCTGTAGCCCAGCACGCAATTGCCCTCGTTGCCGACCGCTCCGCCGTGCGCGCAGCACCCACTCTCCCGCTGCGCCTCCCTCCACAACGACCGCCCTCGCTGACGGCCCTGTCGATTAGCCGCGTCTGATCAATAACCGGCTGTGAGCCTCCACCTGGTGCGGCGGACTCTCCCCATTCCAGCAATTTCCGTGTCTCGCTGCATCCGCGAGCACACTCGCCGTCTCCGGATCTTCTTCCGCTGACGACAATCACGACCCTTGTTTGACAGATTGGACTCCCCTTGATTTCCCTACGCATTCCCCTCCTGACCGCCACCGCGCTAGCCGCAGCCATCGCCCTGTCCGCCTGTTCGGCCGGTGCCACCACGGCCGGCGGCGCCAGTGCATCCGCATCCTCCGCCCCCGCCGCATCGACAGCGGTGTTCAACGATGCCGACGTCTCGTTCGCCATGCCGATGGTCAACCACCACCAGCAGGCGATCACCATGGCCCAGACCATGCTCGACAAGACCGGGGTCGATCCACGCGTCACCGCTCTCGCCGAGCAGATCAAGGCGGCCCAAGGGCCGGAGATCACGATGATGAGCTCCTGGGTCACAGCCTGGGGTGCGACCGCCACCAACATGCCCGGAATGGACATGAGCTCAGGCTCCATGACCGATGGGGACATGGCCGCGCTCGACGCTGCGACCGGTCCGGCCGCGGACAAACTGTTCCTCCAGCAGATGATCCAGCACCATCAGGGCGCGATCGACATGGCCGACGTCGAGCTCAAGGACGGGCAGAACCCGGAAGCACAGGCATTGGCCACGAAGATCATTGCCGACCAGACGGCGCAGATCAGACAAATGCAGGACATCCTCGCCACCATGTAGCCGACCCGCCAACAGGCCGCGGAGCGTCATCGGCGCTCCGCGGCCCCGGGCGCCTAATTCCCTTAGGTGACTAGGATTAGATTGACCTTCATTTTCTGGTCCGTTCGCGAGTTACACCAACATTTTGAAGGGGCTCGACCATGGCGAAGTTCGGTGATCTGGAAAACGCGATCATGAACGAGGTCTGGCAGGCCGAGAACCCGCTCCTGGTACGGGAAATCCTCGACCGACTCAATCGCGGGCTCGCCTACAACACCGTGCAAACGGTCACCGAGATCCTTAACCGCAAGGGCTGGCTCAGCAAGGAACGGGACGGCCGCGCATTCCGCTATGGTCCCGCCGCCACCCGGGACGACTACGTGTCCGGACTCATCCGCGAGGCACTGTCCTTCGCCGACGATCGGGCGGCAGCACTCGTGGGCTTCGTCGACGAAATGCCCAACGACGAAGCAGCCGAACTCCGCCGTTTGCTTTCCGCCGCGCAGGACAACGAGCCGGAGTCATGATTGTCGCAATCATCCTGACCGTGTACGCGATAGCGCTCTCCCTTGCCGTCCCCCGGCTCCTGTTGCGCGCGAACTGGGTCGATCGCGCGCCTCGGCTCGCTATCGCGTCCTGGCAGGCCCTGACGGTCGCGGTCGTGGGCTCGCTGGCCCTCGCCGGCCTGTCCTTCGCGATTCCCATCGCCGGCCTGGGCGGACAGGGCATCATCGACGACCTCCAGGCTTGTGCAATGGCGCTGCAACAGCAGTATTCGACGCCGGCCGGGGCCGCCGTCGGTATTGGTGGGGCGCTGCTGGCCGGCGCCGTCATCACTCGCTGCTTCTGGGGCCTGGCATCAACGGGCGCCCGGATGTCACGGGAGCGCAATGCACATCGTCGAGTTCTGGACATGGTTGGTCGCCCGGATTTCGATCGCGATATCGTCATCCTCGATTCCACGGAAGCGGCGGTTTACTGCATGCCGGGAATCCACCGGCGCACTGTAGTCACCACGGCCGCGCTTCACGCTTTGACGGACGAGGAGCTCATCGCGGTTTTGGCCCATGAGCGCGCACACCTCACTGAACGGCATGACCTCGCCCTGGCATTCTCCGTGGCACTGTCGCACGCCTTTCACGGGCTCCCGCCTTTCCGGCTGGCTGCGCGGGAGACGGCTCGCCTGGTTGAACTTCGTGCCGACGATGTCGCTGCCGCACGAACTCACCGGCTCACGGTCGCGGCGGCGCTCCTGGCCGTCGTAGCCGTGCCGCCGCATGCAGTGCCGACCGTCGCACTCGGAGCCACTGGAACCGGGGCTGCGGCCCGCGTCCGCCGACTCCTCCCCCCGCGCCAGTCTGTGGGCCGCGTCCCCGCGTGCGCTGCAGCGGCCGCGATCGCGCTGCTGCTGATCGCGCCCGGACTCGCCCTCGGCTGGCCGGCCGTCACAAGCGCGGACCACGCGTTGTGCCCCGCCGAGCCGGAAACCAGCCTGTCGTCGTCCCTTTCTTCTTCCGGCAGCGCGCCTGCGCCTGCGCCCGCCGCGCATGCCCCGTGTGCCGTCGACAGCATGGACGAGGGTCGCTTCTCCAGCTGACTTTCAGCTTCGGCACGCCAGCTAGACAACCGCATCACGATCACCTAATCTCCTTAGGAGGATAGGTGAATGTCCGCGCAGGACGCGGCCCGAGTGAAGGCGACGAATATATGGAAAATCTACTGTTCGGCGGCACTCTGCTCGCCGCCTTCCTGGGCGGCCTGGTTGCCCTGCTCGCGCCCTGTTGCGTGTCGGTGATGTTGCCCGCCTACTTGGCGTCGGGCATGCGTCGGCGTTCCGGCATCGTGGGAGCGACCCTGGTCTTCGCTGCCGGGGTCGCGACCATCATCGTGCCGATCGGTTTGGGAGCAACGGCCCTGATCGGCCTGATCTCCGGCCAGCACGCGATCGTCTTCACGATCGCCGCCACGGCAATGCTGATCGGAGGAATCGCAATGCTGTTCGGCTGGAAGCTGCAGCTTCCGATGCTCGCCCGCCGCGTTCCCGCCGGTCACGGCCTTGCCTCGGTCTACGGACTCGGAGTGTTCTCCGGCGCGGCCAGCTCATGCTGCGCTCCGGTACTGATCGGCGTAGCGGT
>NZ_JASJVF010000099.1:0-11096 GCF_035019805.1 Cryobacterium sp. 10I1 | reverse complement strand
CCTGGTCGCAGGGCAACCGGCCGATGCTCGACTGGCTGCTCGCGGAAATCGTCCATCCGCCAGGCGAACAGCGGCCAGCTCTCGAGGGGCACGAACGAGGCCTCGTGCGCCCAGTACTCGGTATAGCGGGCCTGCTTGCCGACAGCGAAGGTCAGCCGGTCGAGCTGCGCCTTGTCGTAGCCGCCGAGCCGACTGAAGGCCGGCAGGTAATGGCTGCGCTCGAAGACGTTGACCGAGTCGATCTGCAACAGGCCGAGCCGCGTCACCAGGGCGTCCAGCTGGCGGATGCCGGGGACGGCCGGGACGGGACGCCCGAATCCCTGGGCGGCCAGGGCCACGCGCCTGGCGAGTGCGGGGGAGAGGGACTGGACCATTCCTCGACCCTAGCGAGGACCGGGGACAGTGACTGCCTCCGATTGCCTAGACTGGTCCGATGACGGAATCCGCGGGTAGGCCGGGCTGGAGCGCACTCCTCACCGGGCGGCGCAGACGTGCCGCCCCGATCGGCCGGGAGCCCGGCAGCGGGCCAGGTACGGGAGCTCGCACCGCGGCCGGCGAACGGGCCGGAGCGGCAGCGATCGCCGTCGTCTCTGCTCCGCCGAACGGCGTCGATGAGAACGTCCCGGCGGGAATCCGGCTCGCCGGCGCGTGGTCGTGGCGGCTCCTCGCCGTCTTCGCCGTCATCGCCGTCTTCCTGTTCGTCGTCGTGCAGCTCCGGCTCATCGTCATCCCGCTGCTCATCGCCGTGCTGGTCTCCTCGATCGTGGCGCCCTTCGTCTCCTTTCTCGTGCGGCACCGCTGGCCCAAGGGCCTGGCCATCGCCGTCGCGGTGCTCACCACTCTCCTCGTCCCTGCCGCCCTGATCACGCTCGCGGCGACCCAGCTCGCCGGCGGCCTCTCCGGCCTCAGCGACCGGCTCGCCGGCTCCTACGGCGACCTCAAGGCGTTGCTGCTCGCGTCACCGCTGCACCTCACGGAACCGCAGATCAACGACTACCTGCAGCAGGCGCTTGCGGCGATCCAGGCCGACAGCCAGGTCTTCCTGAGCGGCGCACTCTCGCTCGGCACCTCGCTCGGCCACGGTCTCACCGGGCTGCTGCTCACGCTCTTCAGCCTGCTCTTCCTCCTGATCGACGGCCCCGGAATCTGGGCCTGGATCGTGCGGATCTTCCCGAGGCGGGCACGGGCGGCGATCGACGGCGCCGGGCAGGCCGGCTGGACCACCCTCGGCAATTTCGCGAAGGTGCAGATCCTCGTCGCCTCGATCGACGCCCTCGGCATCGGGCTCGGCGCGTTCCTGCTCGGCGTCCCGCTCGCCATCCCGATCGGTGTCCTGGTCTTCCTCGGTTCCTTCATCCCGATCGTGGGCGCCGTCGCGACCGGCGCCGTCGCCGTCGTGATCGCTCTGCTCTTCAACTCCTGGCCGATCGCGCTCGCCATGCTCGGGGTCGTGCTCCTGGTCCAGCAGGTCGAAGGGCACGTCCTCCAGCCACTCATCATGGGAACGGCGGTCAAGGTGCATCCGCTCGGCGTTGTGCTCGTCGTCGCTGCGGGTTCGTTGCTCGCCGGGATCCCGGGGGCGCTCTTCGCGGTTCCGGTCGCGGCCGTGCTCAATGTCATGATCAACTACATTCAGGGCGGCAGTTGGCGTGCCGACCTCCCTGACGTTCCGCGGGGTACCGGATCGCCGCTGTGGCGGACCGTCCCGCAACGACCCGGCTTCACCAGGACCAGAAGAAATCCGTCCAGCACGACCACTACCGAAGGCACCCCATGACCAACCTGTCCCTCGTCGGGCCGAGCCTCGCCGAGTTCGAAGCCGCCCGCGCCGTGGTCTCCCAGGTCGCCGCCGTGACCCCGATGGAAGGCTCCCGCTACCTGAGCGCGGTCCTCGGCGCCGAGGTGCACCTCAAGTGCGAGAACCTGCAACGCACCGGTTCGTACAAGATCCGTGGAGCGTACAACCGCCTCTCGAAGCTCACCGACGAGGAGAAGGAACACGGCGTCGTGGCGGCCTCGGCCGGGAACCACGCCCAGGGCGTTGCGTTCGCCGCCCGCGAGCTCGGCATCAAGGCCACGATCTTCATGCCCGTCGGCGTCGCCCTGCCCAAGCTCCAGGCCACCAGGGACTATGGCGCGCACGTCATCCTCCGGGGCAGCACGGTCGCCGAGCCGTTGCTTGCCGCCGCGGCGTACGCCGCGGAGACCGGTGCGATCCTGATCCCGCCGTTCGACCACGCGGACGTGATCGCCGGCCAGGGAACGCTGGGCCTCGAGATCCTCGACCAGGTTCCCGACCTGCACACCGTCGTCGTCCCGATCGGCGGCGGCGGACTCATCTCCGGCGTCGCGAGCGCGCTGAAGCAGAAGGCGCTCCTCGACGGTCGCACGATCCGGATCATCGGCGTGCAGGCCGCCAACGCCGCCGCCTACCCGCCATCCATCGAGGCGGGGAAGGCGATCGAGGTGCCGATCCTGCCGACGATCGCCGACGGCATCGCCGTAGCGAAGCCGGGGCTGCTCAACTTCGAGATCATCAGGGACGTGGTCGACGAGATCGTCACCGTCACAGAGGACGACACCGCCCGTGCGCTTCTCGTGCTCCTCGAACGCGCGAAGCTCGTCGTCGAACCGGCCGGCGCCGTCGCGGTCGCAGCCATCCTGGCCGGCAAGGTCACCCCGGATGGCCCCACCGTTGCGATCCTCAGCGGGGGCAATATCGACCCCCTGCTGATGCAGCGTGTCATCAGCCACGGCCTTGCGGCATCCGGTCGGTATCTCACCCTGCGCATCATGCTGCCGGACCGCCCCGGACAGCTCGCCCGCATCTCCGAGCTGCTCGCCGAAGCGCACGCCAATGTCGTCGAGGTCCTGCACACCCGGCACGGCGTCGGACTGCAGATCAGCGAGGTCGAACTCAACGTCAGCGTCGAGACCCGCGGCCCCGACCACCGCCAGCACGTCGTCGACGTACTCACCTCGGCCGGTTACGACCCCCAGATCGACTGAGGGTCGCGTCGCGGGACGACTGTGGCCGCGGATGCTGCTAGTCGCCGCCCCAGGTTTCGACGGCGAAGATCTCCACGGCGATTTCCTTGCCGTTCGGGGTGGTGTAGCTCGTCTTCGATCCGACCTTGAGGCCGAGGATCGCGGCGCCGAGCGGGCTCTGCTCGCTGTAGACGTTGAGGTCGCTGTCGCCGGCGATCTCGCGGCTGCCGATCAGGAAGCGCTCTTCGTCACCGGCGATGGTGGCGGTGATCACGGTTCCGGACTCGACAACGCCCTTGCTCTCGGGGGCGTGGCCGACCTCGGCGTTGCGGAGCAGCACGATGAGCGTGCGGATGCGCGCCTCCTGCTTGCCCTGTTCGTCCTTCGCCGCGTGGTACCCCGAGTTCTCCTTGAGGTCGCCCTCTTCACGCGCGGATTCGATCTTCTTCGCGATCTCGATCCGGCCGACGGTGCTCAGGGCCTCCAGCTCGGAGGCGAGGCGGTCGTACGCCTCCTGCGTCAGCCAGGTGACGGTGGTTTCAGTAGTCATGGGTGGGTCTCCTCCTCATGCTCGAGTCATGCGTGTGGTACCGGATGTGCGTGATCGTGCGGTGTTGTGTGCGTGATTCCGGGCGGATCGCAGCAGGAAAACAACGCTCGCCCCGGCGAAGAACGTCGGGGCGAATACGTCAGTCTAGGTCAGCCAGCACCGGTAAATCAATCCGGTGGTGGCGGGCTCGCTCGTCAGTAGCTGCTCCGTGAACGTACGTGAATACTGGTCACTCGGCGGCAGGTCGATCACCTTCCACCCTACGACCGCGAAGCTCTGGTTGAGCGCCTCGACCGCGCAACTCGCCGGTGACCCCACCGGAATCGAGGCCTCGAAGGTCACCGTCACGTTCCGGTCGTCCTGGACGACGTTGCGGATGTCCCTGGTTTCGAGCAGGGGCTGGGAGGCGCCGAGCCCAACCCAGACGACCCAGCCCACCAGCACGACGGCGAAGGCCCCGGCGGTGATCCACAGGGACCGACGGTCGCGCAGGCGCCGGTTCGGGGCGCGACCGTACCGGGAATCCAGGGTGCCCTCGCTGCGGGTACCGCTGTCGACGTTCCTGCTGCCGGTCACTCAGACTCCACACTCACGGTTCAACGATTAGTCTTGTCCCTAGGTTATCCGCCATTTCTGAGGAGTCCGATGACACTGCGCCTCCTGGCCGTTCACGCCCATCCCGACGACGAGTCGAGCAAGGGGGCTGCGAGCTATGCGTACTACCGGAGCCGCGGCGCCGAGGTCATGGTCGTGAGCTGCACGGGCGGAGAGGGCGGCAGCATCCTCAACGACGCCCTCGCCGACACGGCGATGGCCGAGCGAGACATGGCCGGCCTGCGCCGACGGGAGATGCGCCAGGCGCAGAAGGCCCTCGGCATCGAACACCGGTGGCTCGGCTACCAGGATTCCGGCATGAACGAAGACGGTTCGGTCCCGCCGAATTCCTTCTCGACCATCGACCTCGAGTTCTCCGCGGAACCGCTCGTGCGGATCATCCGCGAATTCCGCCCCCAGGTCCTGATCACGTACGACGAGAACGGCGGATACCCGCACCCGGACCACATCCGCTGCCACGAGGTCTCGATGGCCGCGTATCGCGCCGCCGCGGACCCCACCCGGTACCCGGGTGACGGGGAACCATGGCAGATCGACAAGCTCTACTACGATCGCATCTTCAACCTCGAACGCATCGATGCCCTCTTCCTGCTGCTGAGCGTCAAGGAACCGGAGTCCCCGCTGCTCGAGCCGCTCGGGGAGGCCCGCGACTGGATGAAGAACTACCCGGCCCTGGCGACGACCCACGTTCCGGTCGGCGACTTCCTGGACGCGAGGGACGCGGCGCTGCGGGCCCACGCGAGCCAGGTTTCCCCCACGAGCAGCTTCTTCTTCTGGCCGAACGACCTCATCCGTGAGGCGTGGCCGTACGAGGACTTCCAGCTCGTCGAATCGAAAGTTGAAACGGTCATGCCTGAATCAGATCTGTTCGCCGGTATCCGGGACGAGGCATGAGCGCCGTCCTGTTCCCGCACCTCGTCGACGCGGTGACGGGCTTCATGCTCGCCAACACGCCGCCGCCCGAATTCAACCCCGACACCGTCACGCCGGGGCCCGCCGGCTTCCTGGCGATCCTCTTCGTCGTGGTCGCCGTCGTGCTGCTCGGCTTCGATCTGGTCCGCCGCATCCGCCGCACGACGTATCGCGCGGAGATCGCCGAGCGCCTGCAGGCGGAACTCGCTGCCTGCGTCGAGGCGGAGACGCACCCGGGTGAGGCATCCACCCCGCGGGAGACCCAGCAGCCTCAGGGGTAGAGCGGATGCGTGGCGATGATCAGGATCGCCGCCCAGTGGCAGAGGAACGCGACAACGGTCAGGCTGTGGAAGATCTCGTGGAACCCGAAGACCCCGGGAAACGGGTTGGGCTTCTTGAGCGCGTAGATGACAGCGCCGACCGAGTAGCACAGGCCGCCGATCATGATGAGGGTCATCATCGCGGCGTTCGCCTGGAAGAAGTCGACGATGAACATCAGTGAGCCCCAGCCGAGAAGCAGGTACAACGGCACGTAGAGCCAGCGCGGTGCGGTGATCCAGAACACCCGGAAGGCGATGCCGAGAAGTGCGCCGCCCCAGACGAGGGAGAGCAGGAGCACGGACTTCGACGGCGGTAGCGCGAGCACCGTGATCGGCGTGTAGGAACCGGCGATCAGCAGGAAGATGTTGGCGTGGTCGATGCGCTTGAAGACGAGCTTCGTGCGCGGCTTCCAGTTGATGCGGTGGTACAGCGCCGAGTTACCGAACAGGAGCAGGGAGCTGATCACGAAGACGAGGCAGCTCCACTTCGCCGCGGGTCCCTCTGCGAGGGACAGAAGCACGATCCCCGCGACGATCGTGACCGGGAAGGTGCCCGCGTGGATCCAGCCGCGCCAGGTGGGCTTGAGATCCTCCGGCCGGGGCACCTCCGACTCGAGCAGCGGCAGCTGCGGGATGAACTCGTCGTCGGGCGCCTTCAGCGGCTGTCGTGCGGTTGCGTCGTCCCCGGTGCTGCTCTCTGCGGCCATGCAGCCAGAATACGACAGCGAACATGCCGGAAGAAGCACGGGCTGCCCGAGTGGGCTAGCGTAAATACGTGCAGAAGAGGCAGGTCCCCTTGGCGCGCGACATCCTCTACCGGTTGTACGAGCGCCGCCTTCGTCGCGGGCTGACGCCGGAGAACCTGCCACGCCACGTCGCGATGATCATCGACGGCAACCGCCGCTGGGCCCGGCAGCTCGGGCTCGAGTCCGCCGCACACGGCCACCGTGCCGGCGCGGCGAAGATGCGGGAGTTCCTGAGCTGGTGCGACGACCTCGGCATCTCGGTGGTCACGCTCTACCTACTCTCCTCGGACAACCTCACCAACCGCCCGAGCGAGGAACTCTCCGAGCTCACCAAGATCATCGCCAAGCTCGCCGAGGAGCTCTCGCGCCAGCGCAACTGGCGGGTCCAGCAGGTCGGCACGAAGAAGGGCCTGCCCGCGCCGCTCATCGCGGCGCTCTGCGACGCCGAGACCCGCACCGCGGGCAAGAAGGGCATGCACATCAATCTCGCGGTCGGCTACGGCGGACGCACCGAGATCACCGACGCCATGCGCAGCATCGTCGCCGCGCACCTCGAGAACGGGCACACCCTCGCGGACCTCGCTGAGACGCTTACTCCCGAGCTCATCGGCCAGCACCTCTACACCGGTGGCCAGCCCGACCCCGACCTCGTGATCCGCACCTCCGGTGAGCAGCGGATCAGCGACTTCATGCTCTGGCAGAGCGCCCACAGCGAGTTCTACTTCGTCGAGGCGCTCGGACCCGACCTCCGCCAGGTCGACTTCCTGCGCGCCCTGCGCGACTTCGCCAAACGCCAGCGCCGCTTCGGAAGCTAGGAGACCGGATGACCGAGATCGATGCCTATGCCGCGGGGTTCGTCGAGGAGTCCGGTTACCTCGACTACGGCCGCGTCGGACCGCTCTCGGCGACGGTGGTGGCCGAGAGCCTCGGCCAGACCGAGATCCTGTCCCGCGCCCGCTTCGGCAGCCTCGACCACCTCTTCCAGCAGGACGAGCGGATGCGCGAGGCCGTCTCCGCCGTGACCGGTTTCCGGGCCGACCAGGTCGTCTGCGAGCCGAACACGACGACCGGCATCATGCAGGCCATGTTCGGCCTGACCGGGGGCGTGCTGCTCTCGCCCGGCGATTTCCCCACCGTCCCCTTTGCTGCCGTGCGCGCGGCTGAGGCCCTGCGCGTCGTGACCCCGATCTGGCTGGGGACCGAGCACGGCAGGGTGACCCCCGGCGAGATCCGCGAGCAGCTCACTCCCGCGACGGTCGCCGTCGCGGTCTGCCTCGTCGACTCGCGGACCGGATTCCGGGTGGACCTCGACGGCATCCGCCAGGTGATCGGCGACCGTCTGTTGATCGTTGACGCGATCCAGGGCTTCGGTGTCACCGACGCAGCCTATGAGATGGCGGATGTCGTCGCATCCGGTGGCCAGAAATGGGTGCGCTCGGGCTGGGGCACCGGTTTCCTGGCGCTGAGCGACCGTGCGGTCGAACGACTCGTTCCGGTGTTCTCGGGCTTCGCGGGAACGGACGTTGCCGAGCCGTGGGACGAGGTGCTGCCGCCCAGCCACAGCGCCCGCGCATTCCGGGTCAGCAATGGAGACGCGATCGCGCAGGCGCGGTTCTCCGCGGCTCTCGAAGAGATTGCCGTGACGGGCATTCATAACATCGAGGCCGCGGTCGCGGACAACGTGTCGCAACTGATCGACCTCGCCGACGAGTACGCGGTACCCGTGGTGTCGCCGAGGGATGAACGCGAGCGGGCCGGGATCCTCGTGCTCGAGCCCCCTCCCGCCCAGCTCAACACGCTCACGATCGCCCTGCACAACCACGGGATCACCGCAACGACCCGCGACGGCCGGGTGCGGCTCAGCGCCCACGCCGTGCTCAGCGTCGAAACCGTGGACATGCTGCGCGGGGCATTCACGTCGTATGCGACGGCGGCCATTTACTGAGTCCCAGATGCCGCGCCCATTAACGTCTGGTGACAATGTGTGTGTCGCACTTCCGATATTCACCGAGTGTAAGTAGCGTCATCCCCATCAGGTACGGCGCCTGATCGAGACGGCCACATAAGTACGGCTCGAGAACCCCCGTGGCCAGCTCGCCAACACAATCCGCGCCTTTCGAGGCACGGGGTGGGAGTGGTTGTGACCGCTAATCAGACCGACTATCAGGGTTCGAACCAGACGGCTTCCGACATCAAGCAAACCGAGCGCACCTTCGTGCTGGACACCTCGGTCCTCCTGTCGGATCCCAAGGCGATCTTCCGGTTCGCCGAGCATGCCATCGTGCTGCCGGTCGTCGTGATCGCCGAACTCGAATCCAAGCGCAACGACCCGGAGATCGGGTACTTCGCCCGCCAGGCCCTCCGGCTCCTGGACGAATTGCGTGTCAAGCATGAACGCCTCGACTTCCCGATCCCGGTCGGAGAGGGTGGCAGCCTGCGTGTCGAGCTGAACCACTCCAACATGTCGGTGCTCCCCTCGGGCCTGCAACTCGGCGACAACGATTCGAGGATCCTCGCGGTCGCGATGAACCTCGCCAACGACGGTCTCGCCGTCACGGTCGTCTCCAAGGACCTGCCATTGCGGGTCAAGGCGGCATCGATCGGCCTGCTCGCGGATGAGTACCGACACGAGCTCGCGGTCGATTCCGGCTGGACGGGGATGGACGAGATCACTCTCGGGTCGAACCAGATCAGCGAACTCTACGACAACGAGGTGCTCAACACCCGTCTGGTGCAGGACATGCCGATCAACACCGGCCTCGTGGTCCATTCTGACCGCGGCTCGGCGCTCGGCCGGGTCACCGGCAAGGGCGAAATGCGGCTCGTGCGCGGCGACCGGGACCTGTTCGGCCTCAAGGGCCGGTCGGCGGAGCAGCGCCTGGCGATCGACCTGCTGCTCGACCCTGAGATCGGGATCCTCTCCCTGGGAGGGCGAGCGGGGACGGGGAAGTCGGCGCTCGCGCTCTGTGCGGGACTCGAAGCCGTCCTGGAACGCCAGCAGCATCGCAAGATTATGGTGTTCCGCCCGCTCTACGCGGTCGGCGGCCAGGAACTCGGCTATCTGCCCGGTGACGCGAGCGAGAAGATGAGCCCGTGGGCCCAGGCGGTCTTCGACACCCTCGGCGCGCTCGTGTCCGAGAACGTGCTCGAAGAGGTCCTCGAGCGGGGGATCCTCGAGGTCCTGCCGCTCACCCACATCCGGGGCCGTTCGCTGCACGACGCGTTCGTGATCGTCGATGAGGCGCAGTCCCTCGAGCGCAACGTGCTGCTCACGGTGCTCAGTCGCATCGGGCAGAACTCGCGGGTGGTCCTCACCCACGACGTCGCCCAGCGGGACAATCTCCGGGTCGGCCGCTTCGACGGCGTCGCATCCGTGATCGAGACGCTCAAGGGGCATCCGCTGTTCGCCCACATGACGCTCACCCGCTCGGAGCGCAGCGCGATCGCCGCGCTCGTCACCGAGATGCTCGAGGGCAACGACCCGAACTGACCCCGCGATCCGGCGAAGGTGCCCTTTCCGGTCGAGAGTGACCCGCGGAAAGGGCGCCCTCGACCGGAAAGGTACCGGGGCTAGGCGGTGCGCGCGGGGGGACGCGTCATGCTGAGCAGGTCCAGGGCCGTGTCGAGCTGGGCCAGGGTGACTTCGCCGCGTTCCACGAAACCGAGGTCGATGACGGCCTGGCGCACCGGGACGCCGTGCGCGACCGCGTGCTTGGCGACCTTCGCCGCGGCCTCGTAGCCGATCACCCGGTTGAGCGGCGTCACGATGGCGGGGGAGGAGCCGGCCAGGGCCTTCGCCCGGTCGAGGTTGGCCTCGAGCCCGTCGATGGTCTTGTCGGCGAGCACCCGCGTCGCGTTCGAGAGCAGGCGGATCGACTCGAGCAGCGCGGTGCCCATCACGGGGATGGCCACGTTGAGCTCGAAGGAGCCAGACGCGCCCGACCATGCCACGGTCGCGTCGTTCCCGATCACGCGGGAGCAGACCATCAGCACGGCCTCGGGGATGACCGGGTTGACCTTGCCGGGCATGATCGAGGAGCCGGGCTGAAGATCGGGGATCTGCAGCTCGCCGAAGCCGGTGTTGGGGCCGGAGCCCATCCAGCGCAGGTCGTTGCAGATCTTGGTGAGGCTGACCGCGATGGTGCGCAGGGCACCGGATGCGTCGACGAGGCCGTCGCGGTTGGCCTGCGCTTCGAAGTGGTCGCGCGCTTCCGTCACGGGAAGCTCGGTCTCGGCGACCAGGAGCTCGATCACGAGCTGGGGGAAGCCGGCGGGGGTGTTGATGCCGGTGCCCACTGCAGTGCCGCCCAGGGGCACCTCGGCGACGCGGGGGAGGGCGCTGCGGATGCGCTCGATGCCGAGCCGCATCTGGCGGGCGTAGCCGCCGAACTCCTGGCCGAGGGTGACCGGGGTCGCGTCCATCAGGTGGGTACGGCCGGCCTTGACGGCATCGGCCCAGAGCACCGACTTGGCCTCGAGGGCGACGGCGAGGTGGTCGAGCCCGGGGATGAGGTCGTCGATGAGCGCGCTCGTGACGGCGAGGTGCACCGACGTGGGGAAGACGTCGTTCGAGGACTGCGAGGCGTTGACGTGGTCGTTCGGGTGCACCGGGCGGCCGAGGGTGCGGGTGGCGAGGGTCGCGAGCACCTCGTTCATGTTCATGTTCGAGGAGGTGCCGCTGCCGGTCTGGTAGACGTCGATCGGGAACTGGTCGTCGTAGAGACCGGTGATGACCTCGTCTGCTGCTCCGGCGATCGCCTCGGCGATGTCGCCGTCGAGCACCCCGAGCTGCGCGTTCGCGAGGGCGGCGGATTTCTTGATGCGGGCGAGGGCCGAGATCTGCGCGGGTTCGAGGACGGAGCCGGAGATCGGGAAGTTCTCAACGGCCCGCTGGGTCTGGGCGCCGTAGAGGGCGTCGACGGGAACCTGCACCTCGCCCATCGTGTCGTGTTCGATTCGGTAGCC
>NZ_JASJVF010000098.1:0-11106 GCF_035019805.1 Cryobacterium sp. 10I1 | reverse complement strand
GGATCCTGCTGGTGTTGTCGACGAGCGGGATCATCCCGCGCATCGCCATCCGACCGTCGCAGATGCAGGCGAGGGCGACGACTGGGTGCTCACGGGCACGAAGCGCTGGATCGGCCTCGCGAGTGTCGCCGACGTCGCAGTGGTGTGGGCGCAGACGGATGCCGGGGTGCGCGGATTCCTCGTTCCCACCGGGACGGCGGGGTTCACCGCGACACCGATCGCTGGCAAGCTCTCGATGCGCGCGTCCATCCAGTGCGATGTCACCCTCGACGGGGTGCGCCTGCCCGCCGATGCCGTCCTCCCCGGCGCCACGGGGCTCTCCGGCCCGTTCAGTTGCCTGAACGAGGCGAGATTCGGCATCGTCTGGGGCGCGATGGGGGCCGCCAGGAGCTGCCTCGACGCTGCGATCGCCCGGTCGCGCAGTCGTGAGGTGTTCGGCCGCCCGATCGGGGCCATGCAGCTCACCCAGGCCAAACTTGCCGACATGCTCGTCGAGTACGAGAAGGGCGTCCTCCTCGCCCTGCACCTCGGGCGGCTGAAGGAACGCGGCACCCTCTCCCCGGCCCAGATCAGCGTCGGCAAGCTCAACAGCGTGCGCGAGGCCATCCGGATCGCCGGCCTCGCCCGGTCGATCCTCGGCGGCGACGGGGTGACGAACGAATTCCCGGTGATGCGTCACCTCGCCAACCTCGAGTCCGTCCGCACCTACGAGGGCACGGACGAGATCCACCAGCTCGTGATCGGTCGCGCTCTCACGGGGATGCCGGCGTTCTGACCCGGCCAGGGCACCGGCGGGTCGTTTCCGGACGTACCCCCACTTCGCGGCGGGCGGGCCCGCCCGGCCCTTCGCGCCGTCGTCGCCGGAACGCCGTGTGTCATAGTTGAAACACGCGTACGTGGCGACAAGGACATCGGGTGGAAATAGTGTCGGTAACAGGCGGACAGGCCGCATTCGCTTACCTGCGCGGACGCATCCTCTCCGGTGAGATCCCGGGTAACGCCACCCTGCGCGAGCAGGCGCTCGCCGAGGAACTCGGCGTCAGCCGCACCCCGATCCGCGAAGCTCTGCGGAGGCTCGACGAGACCGGCCTCGTCGAGTTCGTGCCGAACAAGGGCGCGACGGTCATCGCCTGGACGACCGAGCAGATGCGCGAGACCTACTACTTGCGGGCCATGCTCGAGAGCCGCGCGGCAGGCCTCGCCGCGGTGCGGATCTCCGACGGCGACCTCGACCGTCTCGCCGAACTGATCACCCTGATGGACGACGTCGTGCTCGCGAAGGACGACGCCGGGATCTCCCGGCTCGGCGAACTCAACGCCGAGTTCCACCGCATCATCGTCACCGCCGCCGCGAACGCCCAGCTCACCCGCCTGACCGTCTCCGTCGGCCGGGTGCCACTGATGGCAAAGGCCTTCCGGCGCGACAGCGGATCTTTCCGCGCGGTGAGCAATCACCATCACCGCGACATCCTGGCCGCCCTCCGCTCGCACGACGCGCTCTGGGCCTCGACGTCCATGCGGTCGCACATCCTGGCCGCACGCAATTCGGTGCAGAGCTGGGACCAGGGCGACGCTTCCGCCGTCACGCCTGGCGCCGCTCAGCCCGCTGACGCCAATCCGCTTGACGCGGAGGCGATCGACGCGGCCGACCTGGCCGACCTGGCCGACTTCACGCCGTAGCGCGCATTCCGGATCTCGGCCACAGACCCCTGCAGGGCGATCCGGCCGTCCTCGACCACCGCGACCCGGTCACAGGTCTCCGCCACGATCTCGAAATCGGTCGATGCGACGAGGAGCGCGAACTCCTTCGCGTGCCAGAGGTCGCGCAGCAGGGTAGCGTGCGCGGCCCGGGCGTCCGGCTCCAGGCCCGCACCGGGGGAGACCGCGATGACGAGGGCCGGGTCGCCGGAGAGGACGGCGGCCAGGACCACCCGGTGGAGGACGACGGGGTCGAGGTCCTGCGGATACTGCCGGGCCCTGGCGGCCGGATCGACGACACCGACCAGGTCGAGCAGGTCGACGATGTGCCGCTTCGCGACGTCCGGGGTGACGCCGATGCGTTTTCGGAGGGCGCCGGCGAGCTGGTTCCTCACCGACCGGGTGCGGTCGAAACTGCTGAGCGGGTCGGCGGGCAGGTAACCGATCACGGTGCCGAGCAGGCGTGCCGCCGGGCTGCGACCGGGTCCGACCAGTTCCACGCCCTCCACGAGGATCGAGCCCGCCGCGATCGCGGCGCCCTCCGGGAGTTCTCCCGCGATCGCGAGCGCCACCGAGATCGCGCCGGCGGCCACGGTTCCGACAAGGCCCAGGGACTCGCCGTGGGAGACCGACAGGGTGATCGCATCCACCGGGGCAAGTGTCGTTGTCGCCG
This sequence comes from Cryobacterium sp. 10I1, assembly GCF_035019805.1. NCBI lineage: Bacteria > Bacillati > Actinomycetota > Actinomycetes > Micrococcales > Microbacteriaceae > Cryobacterium > Cryobacterium sp. 10I1. The sequence continues at coordinate 8,735 of NZ_JASJVF010000098.1, read as the reverse complement.
ACGAGACGCCGAGCCCGCGCACGTCGAGCACGGAACTCGCCCGGAAGGCGTGCGAAGGCACGGGATCCTCGTCCGGGTGATCGGCGGCGGCCGGGGCAGTGGCCGGTTTCCCGGCTCCGGTCGCCGCGACGGCGAGCTCGGGATCGGGGAAAGGGGTCACGGCCGGGCCAATCATTACGTCTCCCAGTGCTGTATGCAATCTTGACCACATCTTCCGCTAAATTCGCGAGAATGTCGAATCAGCTCCCCGAAATTTCGTCACTTTGCATACACGAATAACGGCCGGTGTGGCGAAACAATCCCGCAACATGAGGCGACTACGCTCCGACCATGGTTGACCTGTTCACCGGCTACGGTGCCACTACGAAGAGTCGGAAACGGACGGGGTCAGCGAGCGCCTGGGACGAGATGTTCCCGGATCCGTCCTCGCTCACTCCGACGGAAACGCGTGCAGCGTACAAGGACGTCTACGGCGCCCTGGCCAGAATGACCCAGGAGGAGCTGCGGGGCCGCACGGCGGCGCTCGCGAGTTCCTACCTCGCCCAGGGCGTCACGTTCGACTTCGCCGGGGAAGAGCGTCCGTTCCCGCTCGACGCCGTTCCTCGGGTGATCGAGCAACCGGAGTGGGTCACCGTCGAGGCCGGCATCAAGCAGCGCGTGCTCGCCCTCGAGGCGTTCCTCGCCGATATCTACGGGCCCCAGGCCGCCGTGCACGACGGCGTCATCCCGGCGAGCCTGATCAGTTCGTCGAACCATTTCCACCGGCAGGCCGCCGGCATCGTCTCGGCAAACAACGTGCGCATCCAGGTCTCCGGCATCGACCTGATCCGCGATGAAAAGGGCGCGTGGCGGGTACTCGAGGACAACGTCCGGGTGCCCAGCGGCGTGAGCTATGTCATCTCCAACCGTCGGGTGATGGCGCAGACGCTCCCCGAACTCTTCGTCTCGATGCGGGTGCGCCCGGTCGGCGACTACCCGAACAAGCTGCTCCAGGCGCTCAGGGCATCCGCCCCCGCCGGGGTCGACGACCCCAATGTCGTCGTGCTCACGCCGGGCGTCTTCAACTCCGCATACTTCGAGCACACCCTGCTCGCCCGGCTTATGGGCGTCGAGCTCGTCGAGGGCCGCGACCTGTTCTGCTCGGGCGGGCGCGTCTGGATGCGCACGACCGCGGGCCCCACCCGGGTCGACGTGATCTACCGCCGGGTCGACGACGAGTTCCTCGACCCGCTCCAGTTCCGCGCGGACTCCCAGCTCGGGTCGCCCGGCATGCTGATGGCGGCCAGGCTCGGGAACGTCACGATCGCCAACGCAGTCGGGAACGGTGTTGCAGACGACAAGCTCGTCTACACCTACCTGCCCGATCTCATCCGCTACTACCTCGGCGAAGACGCGATCATCCCGAACGTCGACACCTGGCGGCTCGAGGATCCCCTCGCGCTCGAAGAGGTGCTCGACCGGCTCGACGAGCTCGTGGTCAAGCCCGTCGACGGGTCGGGGGGCAAGGGCCTCGTGGTAGGGCCCGCCGCGTCGAAGGCGGAGCTCGCGACACTGCGGAAGCAGCTGCTGCGGGACCCGCGCGGCTGGATCGCGCAACCCGTCGTGCAGCTCTCGACCATCCCGACCCTCGTCGAGGACGGCATGAGGCCGCGCCACGCCGACCTGCGCCCCTTCGCCGTGAACGACGGAACGGATGTCTGGGTGCTGCCGGGCGGGCTGACCCGCGTCGCGCTCCCCGAGGGTGAGCTCGTTGTCAACTCGAGCCAGGGCGGCGGGTCGAAGGACACCTGGGTGATCGGGCTCGAACCCGATTTCTACCACGAGTCCTCCGCGCGCAACATCCAGGGCCTCGTGGCCGACCAGGCCGCGAACACCCAGGCGACGGCCGCGGGCACGCACCCCGTCGACCACTCGCCGCAGGACAAACCGCTGGGCAACAGCGACCAGCAGGAGCAACAACAGCAGCAGCAGCAGGGGAGGCAACCGGTGTCCGCAGGGGCGCCGGCGGCATCGAAGTCATCGGCGCAGGAGGACCGGGAATGTTGAGTCGCATTGCAGAAAGCCTGTTCTGGATCGGACGGTACATCGAGCGCAGCGACGGCACCGCCCGCATCCTCGACGTGCACCTCCAGCTTCTGCTCGAGGATCCCTGGATCGAGGAGAACCTCGCCTGCCGGTCGCTCCTCCAGCTGATGGGCAGCCCCGTCCCCGATGAGGGAGAGCTGACCCGCAAGGACGTTCTCGCCACCCTCGCCATGGACCGCACGCATCCGGCTTCGATCGCGTACTCGATCACCTCCGCACGCGAGAACGCCCGTCGTGCGCGGGAGATCGTGCCGACCGAACTCTGGGAGTGCCTCAACACGACGAGCGCGCGGATGCCCCGCAAGGTCGCGAGTGAGAAGACCCACGACTACTTCGCGTGGGTGCGGGAACGCGCCGCGCTCGCCGTCGGGATCGTCGAGGCCGGTGCGAGCCGGGACGACGCCTGGCATTTCTTCACCCTCGGGCGCAGCCTCGAGCAGGCCGACATGACGGCACGCCTCCTCGCGACCCGGTCGCTGACCGAGGCGAGCGGGCCGTCCTGGACGACGATCCTGCGTTCCTGCGGCGCGTACGAGTCCTACCTGCGCACCTACCGCGGAGTGCCTTCTGCCCGGAACGCCGCTGAATACCTGCTGATGGACCGGTTGTTCCCCCGGTCCATCGTCTTCTCCGTTTCGCGCGCCGAACAGTGCCTCCGCGACCTCGAGCCGCGCACAGACCGGGCCGGCGTCACCGGCCAGGCCCAGCGGGTGCTCGGCCAGATCCGCAGCCAACTGGAGTACCGACCGATCATGGACATCCTGAACGACCTGCCGCTGCAGATGATGCGCGTCCAGGACGCGACGAGCACCGCTTCCGAAGCCATCGGCAACCGGTACTTCCCCAAGGGGAACGTTCCGACCTGGACAGGGGAAGCCTCGTGAACCGCCTCCGGATCCGGCACACGACCGGGTACCGCTACAAGGGCGAAGTCGCCGCGTCATACAACGAGGCGCGGATGCTGCCGGTCAGTTCGGTCGACCAGTTCGTGCTGTTCTCGAACCTCGAGATCAGCCCGGCGGCGGGCAACCACTACTACGCCGACTACTGGGGCACCCGGGTCTCCTCGTTCGAGGTGCTGACGCCGCATTCCGAGCTGATCCTCACCGCCAACAGCCTCGTCGAAGTCCGGCCGCGCGAGCACGAGACCCACGAACACAGCTGGGTCGACCTCGCCGCGGACGCCCTGCGCACCTCGACGCTCTTCGAACACTCCCGGCAGACGCGCCTGACGAAACCGCCGATGGACGTTGAGGCGCTCGCCGCCGAGATCGCCGCGCGCCACACGAGCTCCTGCTCGGCCGCCTACGAGATCTGTGCCGCGATCGGCGACCAGATGCAGTACGTCCAGGGTGTCACGGGCGTGCACTCGACCGCCGAAGAGGCCTGGAACGACCGGCGCGGGGTCTGCCAGGACATCACGCACATCGCCCTCGGAGCCCTGCGCTCGGTCGGGATCCCGGCCCGGTACGTCTCCGGCTACCTGCACCCGAAGCCGAACGCCGAGGTCGGCGAGACCGTCACGGGCGAATCCCACGCCTGGGTCGAGTGGTTCTGCGGCGAGTGGCGCGGATTCGACCCGACGAACCTCATCGAGATCGGTGACCGGCACGTCTCCGTCGGCCGCGGCCGTGACTACAACGACGTGCCGCCGCTCCGCGGCGTCTACGCAGGCTCAGCGGGCTCCCAGCTCTTCGTCACGGTCGAGATCACCCGCGAGGCCTGATCGGCCGGGCGGGAACGGCGGGCGCGGGCTGCGGCGACCAGCATGACGGCGAGACCGGCCACGGTGACGACCGCGCCGGCCCAGATCGGCGAGGTGTAGCCGAGGCCCGCGCTGATCGTGAGACCGCCGAGCAGGGCGCCGAGCGCGTTGCCGAGGTTGAAAGCGGCGATGTTCGCGCCGGAGGCGAGCGTGGGCGCCTCGCTCGCGTAGCTCATCACCCGCATCTGCAGGCCGGGGACGGTTGCGAAACCGAACCCGCCGAGGAGGACGAGCGAGGCGATCGTCGCGCCCTGGCTGCCCGCGGTCAGCGCGAAGGCGACGAGGACGACGGCGAGCGCCGCCAGGACGACGATGAGGGTCCGGTCGACGGAACGGTCGGCCGCCTTGCCGCCGAGGACGTTGCCGACGAACAGGCCGACCCCGAAGAGGACGAGTAGCCAGGGCACGCTCGCGGCGGCGAAGCCGCTGACCTCGGTGAGGGTGAAGGCGATGTAGGTGAACGCGCCGAACATGCCCCCGTAGCCGAGCACGGTCACGGCGATCGAGAGCCAGACCTGGCTCGAGCGGAAGGCCCTGAGCTCGCCGCGGAGACCGCCGGCGCCGGCCGTGGCGTGCGCGGTCGCGGGCACGAGCGTCGCGATGCCGACCAGGGCGAGCACGCCGATCGCGGTGATCGCCCAGAAGGTCGCCCGCCAGCCGAGGTTCTGGCCGAGGAGGGTTCCGAACGGCACGCCGAGCACGTTCGCGACGGTGAGGCCCGTGAACATGATCGCGATGGCACCCGCCTTCTTCGTCGGGGCGACCATGTCGGCGGCGAGCACCGAGCCGATGCCGAAGAACGCACCGTGGCAGAGGGCGGCGACGATGCGGCCGAGCATCATGACCGGGTAGGTCGGTGCGAGCGCCGAGATCAGGTTGCCGAGGATGAAAAGCCCCATCAGCGCGATGAGCACGTGCTTGCGTGGCAGCCGGGTGACGGCAGCGGTGAGGCCGAGTGCTCCGATGACCACGCTCAGGGCGTAGCCGGAGATGAGCCAGCCGGCCGCCGCCTCGCTCACGCCGAAATCGGAGGCGAGGTCCGGCAGGAGGCCCATGATGACGAACTCGGTGAGTCCGATGCCGAACCCTCCGAGGGCGAGGGCGAAAAGACCAATGGGCATGCGGGAGACTCCTTGGGGGGCGGAAAACTGTACTTACGCGGTCATACTGCGTACGCTGTTAGTTGCAGGCGCGTCATTAATACTTGCACACGCTAGATAAACGCGCAAGCAACTAGTTTGTCGACGAGGTCGACGGAAATCGGAGTGGACCATGGGCATCGAAGACGACGCCGTCGAGATCCGCGCCCAGGGCTGGCGCACGCTCGCCGCGCTGCACGGCCTCATCGAGGCGGCCCTCGAGCGCGCGCTCCAGGGCGGTGCCGAGCTCTCCGTGATCGAGTTCACGGTGCTCGACGCGCTCAGTCGCCAGCACGGCTGGCACATGCGGATGCAGCAGCTCGCCGGCGCGACCGCGCTCAGCAGCAGCGCAACGACCCGGCTCGTCAACCGGCTCGAGGATCGCGGCCTGCTCACCCGCATCCTCTGCGCCGACGACCGCCGCGGAATCTACACCGAGCTCACCGCGACCGGCCAGGCCCTGCTCGCGGATGTCCGCCCCCTCTACGACGACACACTCGCGACAGCCCTCGCCGAGGCCGAGGCAAAACCCGAACTGGCCCCGCTCGTCGAGGCCCTGCACCGCGTCCCCGACACCGTCCCCGTGGCATAGCTCCTGCAGATTCCGGAAGACCGGATGCCCGACCCCGGAATTCCAAGGAACGTCCGGGCCGGGGTGGAGATCTGCAGGACGATCGGCACCCGCTTCGGTGTGCAGCGGCATCCGCTCAGGGGGTGGGACTCAGAGGCTGGGGGAGTGGGATTCCAGGAACTGGTAGACCTCGGTCTGGTCGACGCCGGGGAAGGTGCCGGTCGGGAGGGCGGCGAGCAGGCTCGTCGGGGTACGCGCGGCCGGCCAGGCCTGGCCCGCCCAGCGCTCGGCGAGTTCGTCGGGGGCGCTGCGGCAGCAGCTCTCGTCCGGGCAACGGGAGACGGCCCGGTTGTTCGTCTCGCGGCCGAGGAACCACTTCGTCTCCGAGAACGGCACGCCGACGCTCACCGAGTACTCACCCTCCTTCGCCTTCGCGATGCGGGAGGTGCACCAGAAGGTGCCGGACGGGGTGTCGGTGTACTGGTACCAGGGGCTGAACCGGTCGGCGACGTCGAAGACCGTGCGGGCGGTCCAGCTGCGGCAGACCGTCGTCCCTTCGACGGCGCCGAGGGCGTCGCTCGGGAACCGCACTGAGTCGTTCTCGTATGCCTTGATGATCGTGCCGGACTCGTGCACCTTCATGAAGTGCACCGGGATGCCGAGCCGGGCCGTCGCGAGGTTCGTGAACCGGTGCGCGGCCGTCTCGTAGGACACCGCGAAGGCGTCGCGGAGATCCTCCATCGAGATGTTGCGCTGCGCCTTGGCCTCGGTCAGAAGTTTCACGGCGTCGTCCTCCGGCAGCAGGATCGCCGCCGTCAGGTAGTTGGTCTCGACCCGCTGCCGGAGAAATTCCGCATAACTTGTCGGCTCCTCGTGCCCGCAGAGTGCGCTCGCGAAGGCCTGGAGGATCGGCGAGCGAGTGTCCCGGGATGCGCTCTGCTCGATCGGCAGGTAGATACGGCCGTTGCGCTTGTCGGTGACCGATCGCGTCGAGTGCGGCAGGTCCGCGACGTAGTGCAGGGAATAGCCGAGGTGCGCGGCCATGTCGGCGACGACCCGCTGCGGCACCGGCCCGCCCCGGTGGCCGACCGCGCCCAGCAGCCCGGCCGCCTGGGCCTCGAGCTCGGGGAAATAGTTGTCCCGCGCGCGCATGATGCCGCGCAGTTCGGCGTTGGCCCGCCGCGCCTCCTCCGGCGTCGCCGCCCGCTCCCGGTGCAGGCGCTCGATCTCGTGGTGCAGGGTGAGGATCGTCTGCAGCGCCTCATCGCTCGTTGACCGGCCAATCCGGATGTGCGGCAGCCCGAGGGCGGTGAAGACCGGCCCCCGCTGGGCCCGTTCCACGGCGATCTCGAGGGCGGCACGCTCCGAGGGCGCCTCCGTCTTGAGCAGCTCGTCGACGGTCGTGCCGAGCGCGGTCGCGATCGTGCGCAGCATCGACAGGCGCGGCTCGCGTTTGCCGTTCTCGATCATCGACACCTGCGACGGCGCCCGCCCGACGGCGGCGGCGAGGGTGTCGAGGGTCATCCTGCGGGAACCCCGCAGTTCACGGATGCGCCGGCCGAGAGTCAGGGCGTCGATCCCGTGCTCGTCGGGTTCCGGCTGGGACAGGGCGGTGCGCAGGGAGGGATCGGCGGTGATCATCGCACCATGTTCACACGGTGCAGAACTTCACGCAAGCAGAAGAACTTCATTTCTTCTGTCATTCCAGGAGGGGTTCGGGTCGCTCAACCACCGCAGAGTAGGTGTCACAGGCAAGCAATGACGCAAACCCAAGGAGACAGCATGACCGAGAACGCAGCCCGCCCCGGCGACCAGACCCAGACCGCCGCCGAACTCGCCCTCGAGTGGGCGGCCGACGCACGCTGGAACGGTATCCGCCGCGACTACACCGCGGAGGATGTCATCAGCCTTCGCGGCTCTGTCCGCGAGGACCGCACTCTCGCCCGCCGCGGCGCCGAGAACCTCTGGAAACTCATCCACCAGAACGGCACGGCGGAGAACCCCGAGTGGGTGCGCGCCCTCGGCGCCCTCACCGGCAACCAGGCCGTGCAGCAGGTGCGCGCCGGCCTCAAGGCGATCTACCTCTCCGGATGGCAGGTCGCCGCCGACGCCAACCTCTCCGGCCAGACCTACCCCGACCAGTCGCTCTACCCCGCGAACTCCGTCCCCTCGGTCGTGCGCCGCATCAACAACGCGCTGCTCCGCGCCGACCAGATCGAGTCGAGCGAAGCAGCCGCGAACGGCGGAACCGGCACCGGCATCGACTGGCTCGCGCCGATCGTCGCCGACGCCGAGGCCGGCTTCGGCGGCCCGCTCAACGCCTACGAGCTCATGCAGTCGATGATCGAGGCCGGAGCGGCCGGCGTGCACTGGGAAGACCAGCTCGCGAGCGAGAAGAAGTGCGGCCACATGGGCGGCAAGGTCCTCGTCCCGACCGGCCAGCACATCCGCACCCTGAACGCCGCCCGTCTCGCAGCGGATGTCGCCGGCGTGCCGACGATCATCATCGCGCGCACCGACTCCCTCGCCGCCACGCTCATCACGAGCGACATCGACGAGCGCGACCAGGAGTTCCTCACCGGCGGGCGCACCGCGGAGGGCTTCTACGACACCCAGAACGGCATCGACGTCGTCATCGCCCGCGGTCTCGCATACGCGCCGTACGCCGACCTGCTCTGGGTCGAGAGCTCGGAGCCCGACCTCGAGCTCGCGCAGCGCTTCGCCGCCGAGATCCACGCGCAGTTCCCCGGCAAGAAGCTCGCATACAACTGCTCGCCCTCGTTCAACTGGAAGTCGCACCTCGACGATGCCCAGATCGAGGCGTTCCAGCGCGAGCTCGCGAAGGCAGGCTACGCCTTCCAGTTCATCACCCTCGCCGGCTTCCACGCCCTCAACCACTCGATGTTCACCCTGGCCAAGGACTACTCCGAACGCCAGATGAGCGCATACGTCGAACTCCAGGAGGCCGAATTCGCCTCCGAGGCAGACGGCTACACCGCCACCCGCCACCAGCGGGAGGTCGGCACCGGCTACTTCGACAAGATCGCCACCGCGCTCAACCCCAACAGCGCGACGCTCGCCCTCGTCGGTTCCACAGAGGCCGAGCAGTTCTAACCCGATTTACGCCCTGACCCGTCTCACCCCGAGCGGATGCGGCCACCCGGCCGGCCGCATC
>NZ_JASJVF010000097.1:0-11156 GCF_035019805.1 Cryobacterium sp. 10I1 | reverse complement strand
TGAGACAATAAACATGGCCCTCAACGCCGCCTGAAACCACTAACCCAACGAGTCAACTGAACTCGGGGCAGTCCCGATCGGCAGCGCCACCAGAATCACCGCGAATGCGTACAACGGCAGTAGCCAAATGTCTCTGGGATTCTCGCGAAGGTTGGATATCCCTCGAATTCCGCGACCTAAAAGAAGCCACGACAGAGTTCCCGCGACGCCCCAGGCAGTGAATTCCAGGCGCTGGAAGAGCAGATAGTACAAGCTGAGCCCCATCGTTATCGGCGTGACCAGGATTTGCAGCACGGTCACCTTGGTGATGAAGGGGACATGCCACAGCCATCCTCTGAATGCCGCCGTCAAGTAGCAGCGGTAGGAGTTGCGGCTCCACCGCACTCGTTGCTTCACGAAAGCACGGAAACTCGAGGGAAACATCGACACCGCCCGGGCGGAGGACTGATGAACCGTTTTATATCCTGAAGCGAGAACCAGCCATGTCAGGCGCCCGTCATCTCCGGACACGCACCGCCGGCCGAAGAAGAACTCATCCTCCAAGTGCTCGAGAACGGGCAGGACCGCCGCCCGACGATACACGGCGGTGCGGCCAGACACACAGGGCACCGCCCCAGCCTTACCCATCGCCGGAACGTAGTCGAGATAGCGCAAGTTCACCATCCAGTCAGCGATCCTCCGCCACACGCTCGACTCACGCTGATACACGTTCTGGCGCGTGCCAACCGCACCGACCAGCGGGTCGTCAAAAGGCATTTGCACGTTCTCCAACAACCCGTCACCCCACCACGTGTCCGAATCCGTCAACACGAGAATGTCGAAACGAGCCAAACGAATACCGCACCCCAGCGCAGACCTCTTACCCGCATGGTGGAACAGCACAGGGATCAGTCGGGGATCAGCCAAATCCTCGATACGTTCGAACGCCTCCAGATCGACCACATCCAAAACAATGATGATCTCCCCCGGGTCTTGGGCCCTCCAGGAATCCAGACAACTCATCAAAATCTCAACATCCTCGTGAAACGAGGGGACCACGACCGACGTCGACGCCCGAAAACCCGTGACAATGGGCCCCACCCGGTGCGACAACACAAACCGGAACAACCACAGGCCCCACACAATCGTTCCCGCCACGGCCAAAGGAAAATACGGCCTGACAACGGCCACAACACCACTGACGACCGACCAATCAAAACCAGCACGGGCATCCGGCGCTGCAACCAGTTCAAAATACAAGAGTGTGGTCCTTTGCTAGCGATCGCCGGGCGAGGGCACAAGCACGGAAAGCGGCACAACGTCTTCGTTCCCACAAAATCGTTCACGCTCGTGCAGAGTCCATTTGCAGCGCGCCCGAGCAAAACTGGCGGTGTCGTCGGCACCGGCATCGAGACCATATCCGTGTGACCAAACGGTCACTAGGCACGACTGAGAGCAATGTGGTTAACCACACACCCCCGCGGTGTGAAGAGAGAGAAGATCCGCCGGGTTGTCACCCGAGGACGAAATTTGGCACGGCGCCCGCCCCGGCACCCGGCCGCGCGATCCCGAACTGGTCGCCACCGGCCATGGCAAGGTTCACGCGTGGGGGACGTCACCAGGAGTACACGCGATGACCGCACCCCATTTTATTGACACTGCCCGTTTTCTGTCCGAACAACTCGAGCAAGCCTCGCCGGACCTGATGCGGCAGATGCTGACCACGTTGATCAACGCGCTGATGAGCGCCGAGGCCGAAGCCGTCTGCGGCGCCGAGTATGGCCAGATCTCCGCCGACCGGACCAACTCCCGTAACGGCTACCGGCACCGGGACTTCGACACCCGCACCGGCACCCTCGACGTCGCGATCCCGAAGCTGCGCACCGGGACCTACTTCCCGGACTGGCTCCTCAAGTGCCGCCGCCGCGCCGAGGCCGCCCTGACCAGCGTCGTGGCGACCTGCTACCTCCTCGGAGTCTCGACCAGGCGGATGGAGAAACTCGTCGAGTCCCTCGGCATCACCCGCCTCTCCAAATCGCAGGTATCGATCATGGCCAAAGACCTCGACGAGCAGGTCGAGCAGTTCCGCACGAGGCCCCTCGACGCCGGCCCCTACATGTTCGTCGCCGCCGACGCCCTGGTGCTGAAGGTGCGCGAGGGCGGCCGTGTCGCCAACGTCCACGCGCTCCTCGCGACGGGCGTGAACAAGGACGGCCACCGCGAGATCCTGGGCTTGCAGGTCAGGCGCCGCGTGTCGCGCGAGCAGCCGACTGCAGCGACGCCTGGTGTCAGCGCTCTTCGAAAAGTAGGCCAGTTTCGCTAACGGCCTACTTTTCAACGAGCGTCGACGTCGACGCATGGCTGCATCTCCGAATCGCTGTTCCCGGGGACTTATGAAAGGGTTCGTTCACCTGAGGTTCATCTCAGCTTTCCCCACCGTTGTCCCCCTTATTAGGGGTATGCCTTGCGAGATCCGTATCGTTCGATCGGAACCATATCGACGATCAAAGGATGGATCTCTTGCGTCACGCATTTGTTCAGTTCAAGCGCACATCGTTCGCAATCCTGGGTGTGGCGGTGACAATTGGTGCTCTGGGAGCTTCAGCACTTCCGGCCTCAGCTGTGGAACACCGGGACTCCACCCCGCCAACGGGCTACACGGTGTATTCCTTTGCCGCCGTCGGAGCCGAGTCCAAACCAGATGACATCTCCCGTTTGGGCGATCATGTGTTCGTGGCTTTTCAGAACGGGGTCGGCTCGCTCGGGGAAGCGTCCCCGAGCGGAGTCACCTCCAGCACAATCCAGGAATACGGGTTGGACGGTCGCCCGGGCACGTCGTGGCAGGTCACCGGCAAAGTGGATGGCCTCACCGCCGACAACGCTCATCACCGCCTGCTGATCACCACCAATGAAGACGGCAACTCCCACTTCAGCACCCTGTCCCCCGATGACGAGCACGCGGTGAAGACCTATGACTACGCGGGCCTCACCCATGGCGGTGGCACCGACGCGATCTCTCTCGTCCACGGCCGGATCGTCATCTCCGCTTCGGCGCCCACCAACGCGACCGGTCCGGCCCTGTACTTCGTGGACCTTGACGGCACGACAGCAACCCTCACCCCGCTGTTCGCCGACAACGCCCTAGCGACCGCAGCCAATGGTGCCAACGCAGGCCACAGCGTGAACTTGGCCCTGACGGATCCCGATTCAAACACCATGGTCCCCCGCACAGCGTCTCGGTTCGGCGGTGACTTCATGCTCACCGCCCAGGGCGACCAGCAACTCGTCTTCGCCTCCCGCGCAGAACCCTCAGCCACGCTTCACGTTCTTTCAGTGGCGCAGCCGATGGACGACACCGTCTTCGCGGGCCGGCCCGAGCAGACGCTTTGGATCACCGACCCGACCCACAACACTATTGACGCCGTCACTGGACCGTTCTCCGCCGGGCAGGCCATCTCGTCAGTCACGCCCGATGCCGGACCCGCCTACCTCGCGACCCTCAACCTGACCGATGGAACCTTGAACCCGATCAAGGCCCTCGCCGCCATCCAGCCTAAGGGACTACTGATCATGTCGAACAACACCGAGCACACAGACAACACAGACAACACAGACAACACAGACAACACAGACAACACAGACAACAACTAACAAACGCACCACGTGATCAGCGGGCACCACGACCTCCAGTTGTGGTGCCCGCTGACATTTTGCAGAAGATTTCGCTGTTTCAGCGTATCTATCGAATCTCGCCCGCTCGGAGGAAACCGTGAGGTCCTCGTTGGCGGCGGACTCTGGCGCAGGTGAGCGGAACCTCGAGCCTATTTCCGCCGATACGGAATTTGTCAAGTTTAATGGGGCCAGCGTGAGTTAGGCGGCTAGTTTCGTCTCGTCTTCTTGTGCTTCGGCAGGCTTGTTGATCCAGGCCGCGTTAGGGATCTTGGGATCGACGCTGGTGCTGAAGCGTTCCGGGTTCCTGGCCCGGGCTTCAGCCAGGGTCGCGGACCTCTCGGCGGCTTTGCCTGCTGCGAGGCCGTAGTGGACGTCAGCGGGCGTGTTCAGGCCGATGCCGGTGTGATGGTGGGTGTGGTTGTAACCCTCGACGAAAGTGTCCATGAAGCGGCGGGCGTCGCCGAGGCTCGCGAAGCGTTCCGGGAACACGGGTGCGAACTTCAGCGTTTTGAACCACGACTCCGAGTACGGGTTGTCGTTGCTGACCCGGGGCCTGGAGTGCGACTTGGTGACCTCCAGATCCGACAACAACGCGGCGACGGTCTTGCTCGTCATCGACGTGCCCCGGTCGGCGTGGACGACCTGCGGGGTGCCGTGGATGCCGAAGGTTTCCGTCATCATTTCCGCGGCCAGGATGGCGGACTCGGCCGGGTGGACCTTCGCGCCGACGATGTAGCGGGAGAAGATATCGATCATCACGTAGCAGTTGAAGTACTTGCTCTTGATCGGGCCCGCCAACTTCGTGATGTCCCACGTGTTATGCCGACATCGGCATAAGTCGTGTAGTGCGTATCCGCTTAGCTCAGCTAGTGTGAAGTGTGTCCAAACCTGATTTTCCACGGTCGATTCTGGCCTTCCAGGAGTGGTTCGTGGATGAGCAGGCGTGCCTGGACTATCTCTTTGAGAGTCGATGGCCGGAGGGGTTCACGTGCCCCCGTTGCGGTGGCCGCGACGCGTATCCGATCGCCACCCGACGGCTGTGGCAGTGCGTCCAATGCCGGTATCAGGTCTCGGTGACGGCCGGGACCGTGATGCACAAGACCCGGTTGTCGCTGCGGTTGTGGTTTTGGGCGGCGTACTTGGTGGCTACCGGCACGCCAGGAATGTCAGCGAGGCAGTTGCAACGTCAACTCGCGCTGACCCGCTACGACACGGCCTGGACAATGCTGCACAAGCTGCGCCGCGCAATGGTTGCCCCTGATCGGGGTTTGCTCTCGGGCGAGGTCGAAGTCGATGAGTTCGAGATCGGCGGTGTGGAGAAGGGCAGGAGCGGCGGGCGCAGCGGGGTCGCGAAGGCCTCCACCGGGATCATCGCAGTGGAGGTGCGCGGCACCGGTTCAGGTCGCATACGGATCGAGCTGATCGACGACGCGACCGCGGCAACGTTGTCCGGATTCATCGAACGGACCGTCGAGGCGGGAGCGATCGTGCATACTGACGGGTGGCAAGGCTACGCGAAACTGACGAGTATGGGCTACGTGCACCGCCGGCGCAGCCAGGCTAAGGCCAAGCGTGACGGCGACACCGACCCGGTCTTGCCGCGGGCGCACCGGGCGATCTCGAACTTCAAGTCTTGGCTCCGCGGCACACACCGCGGCGTGAGCGCCGAGCATCTTCAGGTCTACCTCGACGAGTTCATCTTCCGATACAACCGACGACGCACACCGATGGCCGCTTTTCAAACCCTCCTTGGTCTCAGCAGCCACCATCCGCCGTCTACCAGGGCTGAGATCGTGGCCGAAGGCCCGGCAGCAGCCAAGCGAAGCTGAGCTAAGCGGATACGCACTAGTCGTGTTATGCCGACATTGTGATTATGCCGATGTTGGTCTCCGATCCCAGCTTCCAGGCGGGAGCCGGGCTGAAAAGGTCGGCATAATCACAGTGCTTTGAGGAATGCCAGGACGGTGTCGGTGGGCTTGTATCGTCCGGCCGCGGGGACGGTGAGCGGGGTGACTTTGGCGATCGCGGCCTCTTTCAGGGTCATGTCGGCGTGGAGGTAGATGTTCGTGGTCACGATTTGTTCGTGGCCGAGCCAGAGGGCGATGACGCTGGTGTCGACCCCGGCGTGGAGTAGTCGCATTGCGGCGGTGTGCCGCAGTGTGTGCATGCTGACGTGTTTGCCGATCAACGAGGGGCAGGATGCGGCTGCGACGGTGATGCTGTGGTGGATTCGGTGTTCGAGCGCGTCGCGGCTGAGGCCTCGTCCGGTGCTGCTGGTGAACAGCGGTGCGCTGGGAGGGCCGCCGTGTTCGGTGATCCATCGTTTTAGGACATTGACGGTGGCGGGAAGCAGCGGGGTTCGGCGTTCTTTGCGGCCTTTCCCGAGGCAGTGGACGTGGGCTCCGGCCCCGGTCTGGATGTCGGCGATGGTGAGGCCGAGGAGTTCGCTGACGCGCAGTCCCGTTTGGATCGCCAGGGTGAATAGAGCGTGGTCGCGCTGGCCGGTGCGGGTGTGCCGGTTGCAGGCCTTCAGTAGCGCGTTGGCTTCGGCGGGCTCCAGCCAGGTGACAACGGTGCGGCGTTGGCGTGCGGCCGGGATCGCCAGGACGCGTTGGATGACTTCGGCATGTTCGTGGTGGCGCAGTGCGGCGTAGGCGAAAAGAGAGTGAATCGCGGCCAGGCGGGTGTTGCGGGTGCGAACGCTGTTTCCGCGGACCTCTTCCAGGTGGTGGAGGAATCCGGTGATGGTGTCGGCGTCGAGGTCGCCGATGTCGATATCGGAAGGCCCCTTGCCGGTCCGGGCGCAGACATAGCCGAGTAGCAAGGTGATGGTGTCGCGGTAGGAGGCGATCGTGTTGCTGCTGGATTGGCGTTGGGTGAGGAGCCGGTCGGTGAAGAACACCTGCAACAGCGGCGCGAGGGACGTCATGATTGCCCCTGCTGCCGGTCGGTCGCGTTCTCCAGCCGGGTGGCGGCGTAGGCGAGTAGCTCGGGGACGGCGCTGATATACCAATAAGTGTCGGCGGGCTTGGAGTGGCCGAGGTAAATGGACAGGGCAGGCATCTTCGCGGCAACATCGACGCCGTCGCGGTACCAGCCCAACAAAGTGTTGACCGCGAACGTGTGACGCAGGTCATGCATCCGGGGGTGTTGTGTTGGGGTGCGCAGCCCCGACGCCGTGGACGCCTGGACCCAGTTATCAAGAACAGCCGCGTATTTCAGCCGCTCACCTGCCGGGTCGGTGAAGAACGCGACGGATCGCGTCCGAGCATTGTCGTGGTGTTGGTCGTCGCGCCAGTGCGCGTAGCCCCCCAGCGCTGCGGTTGTGGTGGGGTGCAGCGGGACCAGTCGCGGATCACCCTTTCCGCGGCTGATCACCAGCTCCCCGGCGTCGAGGTCCACTGCAGCCTGATCGAGCCCGATAGCCTCTCCGACGCGCATTCCGGTCGCGGCCAGCAAGGCGAACAGCACCGGGTAGGTCCGGGCGCGGCGGCCGCCCACCAGCGCCGCTGCGGCATGGATCACCGCGGTGATCTCGAGAGGGCAATAGATGTAGGGACTTGTGCGATGAAGGGGATCTGAGAAGATCCCGCGGGGCGGGACCTGATGGATCGGATCCAGCGCGTGCATGTAGTCGGCGAAGCCGCGGACCGCGGTCATCCGCGTGGATGCCCGCGTCGCCGGCGGAGTCGTCTCCCCGGCAGGCAGGCCGCTGGAGAAAGCGATCGCGTCAGCGATGGTGATTGCTGTGATGTGGGCGTTCGTCAGGTGGGTGGCGAACTGGTGCAGCAGGTGCTCGGGCCAGTGCAAATGGGCCCCGAGCTGACGGCGCAGGCGGATGTAGTCATCGACGTCCTCCGACCAGGTCATGAGAGTTCGCCCCCGGCCGGCCAGGGTTGGGCCAGTTGTCGCAACCGCACCACGTCGACGCGGGCGTAGTTCGCAGTTGTCGCCGGATCCTCATGGCGCAGCACCTGCCCGATGCCGGCCAACGGGACTTCGGCGGCGACCATCGCCTCGGCCAGGCCATGGCGCAACCGGTGGGGCCCGAACGGCTTCTCATCCGCGAGAGCCACGTGTTAACCCTGGCCGATGCGCGCCGTGTGCTCAGGGACTGAGTGATCGGCGCGCAGCAGCCCGCATGGTTCGAGATCGCGATCGTGCCTTTTTAGGCCTGCACGGCAGGTGTACCGCGCATGTACTCGGCATGCAAACGACCCAAGACTCCAGGGAATTCTCGGCCTTCAAAATCACTACTTCCAGCGAAGTCATACTCTTTCTCAGGTTTAAGGCGACGGCGAAGTCCGCCGCCTCGATTGGCGAGGGTGCCCCCTACTTGTACTGCTGTGCAATCAGCTTTGAATTGGGCGAGCCTGCCCAGCTCAGATGGCTCGGCGGTAAGGCCTTCATCGGCGGCCTTGTCCTTGACGTCGTAGAACTTAACCCCCTGGAATTCGAGCCGCCGAGCATCCCGCGCATGTACTCCGCATGACAACACACGACCTGACCAAGCTCTCACTCTTCAAAATCACGACGACCCGAGAAGTGATTCTCTACGCGCGGCACCTAGTGACCGGCCGCGCCATGGCTTCGGCTGCCGAGGGGCTCCCATACGCACCATGCGCAGGCGTCCGGCTGGAAGCAGGCTCGCCGGCATTGATAGATTTCGACGATGACGGCCGTGCCGTCCACTTCACCGGAGGCATCGTCCTCTCGGTCGAGCAGCTGCCCGGTCCGCCGTTCGAGCCGCTGCCGTGATGGACGACGGCCTTGGCCCTTTGAGAATCGGGCTCGACAGTCCGCGCGGATTTTCTTACACCGCCGTAACGGACGCCGAGATAGTCGTCGTCCGGCTCTACCAGAACGGATCGATCAGGCTCGGACGCGGTGTCGCCAGGGGTAGCGCCGGCCCGCACCTCATCACCGACGGGAGGATGCAGCACGTCGGCCGCTTCGAGCTCAGTAAGGGGCTACGGGGTTGGTGGACCTGGCGCGACCCGGACGACATGATCGGTGCCGGTGGCGAGACCTCGGCACCTGTCCTCTGGATAGATGCGGAGCCGATGCCGGAGATCCGGCCAGAATGGCGGGTAGCCTGACCGATATGAGCGACGCGACGGGCCGCGAGCCGGAACCGCTAAGTTCGGCGCTGCTCTGGAGGTCACCACGAATACGGCTTCTGAGGCGCAGCGTACGGCCCGTGGACATCGACGCGGGCAGTAATCCGGCCCACCTGCGAGCAGATGAGGCGTGGGCCACGGCCGCAGAGATGACCGGCAAAGAGCCGTGGTTTTACACCGAGCCGCAGCTCGGGTTGGATGGTAAGCCGGAAGGCTAGAGTCCCACGTTGCAGAGCACCTACCGAACGCCATGAGAATGGCGCGAGAATGAAGCGGGCAGAACGGCAGGGACATCGAGAAATGAATGTAGTCGCGCCGAGATTTCGCCGTCACAGAAAAAGCTATGCAGCTCAGCCCACCGAGCACGTCGGGCCGCCCGGCGCGGGTCGGTCGCCGGCCGCGGCGATCCACTCCCGCAGTTCCGGGTACGCCGACGGGTTCGCGGCGATCGCGGGGAGCGGCCCGGGGTGGAGATACGCCAGGTCGGCGAGGTCACCAGCCGAGGTGGCCCGGTCAGCGGCGAGCTCGGCCGGAGTCAGCTCGAGAATTGGTGCGGGAACCGGCTCCATCAGCTGCGGAAGGGCCGCAGGAAGCGCCGGAAGTAACTTGCCGGCAGGGTACCGGGAGCGGTGCATTCTGCTCGACGAGCGTCCTCTCCTGCCCCGACTCGTCCCGGTCCAGCGCGGCCAAAGATTCCTGCTCGGATGTCCTCCGTGCCTTGTGCGCAACGAACAACACTCGCACAGCGCCCATAACTGGAATAACCGGGCCGAACGACACCTGGCTCGGATACGTCAACGACTGCATGTTCCCGGTAATGATCGACAGCACGATCACGGCAGCCCCGATCGCCATGGCCAGGACCCGCGTTCGCGTCGGAATGCCCGTCACCGGAAGCAGCCCAATCGATGCGGTCAGTATCCCCGTGACGAGCAAAAGGGTGTCGTACGAACTCCAGTACGTGCTCAGCTCCGGTCAGTCGGAAATCTGCGCTTTCGACCCGCTGACATCACAGAATCGTGAAGAGCGCTGACGGGAATTCGTCAAGCTGCCGCTCGTTCGCGATCACTGCTTCCGACTCCCCACTCACGAGAGCGCCCTGTCTAACCACGCCGTGAGTGACGCGCAAGACGTCTGTACCGTCGGTCCCCAACACCAGGGCTACCGCTTCGAGCGCGTCAGAGTCTCTGGCCGGACCGAACCCTTCCAGATAGATTTGGTTGATGAAGGCGCGAGCTGAGCTCGCTGCCAACGACTTTTTGAGAATGTCGATCTCATTGATTCCACTGGCCAGAGTGACGACCACTGTCACGGTATCCGAGGATTTGGTTGCGGGAGAGAAGACCGCGATAGAGGAACCCGTCACAGTCAGTGGGTCAGACGCATCTGCGATATAGACGTACAGCAGTGGCCGTTGTCCAACTGCAGAACCGACTGCGACAAGCAACTCGGGCGCGAGACGAGAGTCACCGGGACTATTAGCGCTGAGCAGGCTGCGAACGGCAAGGGAACGGTAGCCTCGCGCGGAGGCTTTCAACAAGTCTGCGGCGTCCGAAGCCGAAACGGTCGGTAGATTGCCCAACCATTCGGACCTCTGCTCAACGGCAACGGCAACCAACTCGTCGTCGGTCAGTACTATGGTCATGAATTTCCCCTCAATGGGTCGTGCAGAATAGGCGAGCTCAGGACTACTAAAGTGCAAGCTGACTACAGCAGCCAGCCGACCAGCTTTGACCCGACTTGGAAGGTGGCCTTACCGATTTCCTCGATCACGGCGCCCGGATTGGTCGCGGCAAAGTTTGCGTTGTTGTCAATCGTTGCCTGCGAGAAATCAGCCTTGCTTCCTTCGCGCCAGACCTCGGACCAAACTTTGACGTTGGCCCCCAACAGCCGGGAAACAGGATCCCCATTGGCCTTGAGTCCTTTGGAAATCCAATCGGCAGCGTCATAGCCATCAAACGTCCCGTTCTGAATCTTGTCGACGTCATGCGCAACATCCATGAAATTCGATAGGACACTGAGTCCAGGAATATCCCGTACCGCACCTATTGAGGCCAGCAGGTCCCACGGTTTGATTCGACCCGGAACTTCGCCTTCCCGAATCGCATCGATGAGATCTTGAACGCTCCTATTGGCATTCGAAGCGAAGAAACTCCTCAGGATGTCCTCCGGGATGCGGCCAGCGGTCGCCCACATCGTCCTCAAATCCGAGATACCACCGATGGGGAATGCGGCTCGGCTCGACCCTGAACTGGGCCCGTCGCTGCGGCTCGCGTCTTCCTGCTCCTGCGCGTTCTTGCGCAGCTTCTGGCGCGTCGCCTCATCGGGTAGCGCTGTTCTGATAACCCGGTAGCGCTCTTCTGCCTAAGTGGTAGCGGCCCGGAC
>NZ_JASJVF010000096.1:0-11373 GCF_035019805.1 Cryobacterium sp. 10I1 | reverse complement strand
TCGCGCACGGCGTCGCCCGCCCCGCCGCCCCGCTCAGCACGTTCCTCGTCGGTTTCGCCGCTGCCCGCAACGGCGGCACCGCAGCAGACATCGAGCAGGCCTGCGCCACCGCCACCGGGCTGGCCCTCGAGTGGGCGAAGACACACCCCACCGAGACCCGCTAGTGGCCGGCATCCGCTTCTTCGCGGCCGTGGCAGAGTCCGCGGGCACTGAGACCACGACCGTCGACGTTGCCAGCATCGGCGATCTCCGTACGCTCCTGGCCGACCGCCACGGCACCGAGTTCGCCAGGATCCTGTCGCGCTGTTCCCTGCTGGTCAACGGCATCAGGGCAGCGGATGACGCGGTGCCCCTCGCCGGGACCGACACCGTCGACGTGTTGCCCCCCTTCGCCGGCGGCTGAACCGCAGATCGACGCGGACCGGGTGTGAGCGGCACGATCCGACTGACCCGGCCTGATCGGAGGGGAATGATTTTTCACGGTGTTCCGCGATTGTCGAGGTCCGCACGCACGGTCAGGGTGGTAGTTACGCGGGCCGCACGGCCCGAAACCACCTAGTCCGAGGAAGCACATGTCAGTCCCTTCCGCACTCGTCTCGTCGAAGCTCAAACCAGACCTCTCCAACTGGGATCCGGAGAATGAAGAAACCTGGGATCCCAAGCTCGCGTGGCGCACCCTGTGGATCACGACCTTCAGCCTGACGCTTGCCTTTGCGGCCTGGTACCTCGTGAGCGCGATCGCCCCACGTCTGAACGACATCGGCTATTCCCTCGCGCCCGGCCAGCTCTACTGGCTTGTGGCCATCCCCGGACTCGCCGGCGGATTGCTGCGACTCGTCTTCATGTTCCTGCCGCCGATCATGGGCACCCGGTCCCTCGTGGCCATGTCGTCCGCCCTCCTCGTCCTGCCGATGCTCGGTTGGACGCTCGCGGCCCGCGACACTGCGACCCCATACTGGGTGCTGCTCGCGCTCGCCTTCTCCGCCGGCATCGGCGGAGGGACGTTTTCCGGATTCATGGCCTCGACCAGCTACTTCTTTCCCAAGCGCCTCGCCGGCACCGCGCTCGGACTTCAGGCGGGCATCGGTAACTTCGGGATCGGCCTCATGCAGCTGCTGCTGCCGTGGGTCGTCGGCTTCGGCCTGCTCGGCACCGCGGCGCTCACCCCTCAGAGCAGCGCCAAGGGCGACCTGGTCTGGCTGCACAACGGCGGCCTCGTCCTGATCCCCTGGGCACTCCTCGCCGTCGTCCTCGCGATCGTCTATCTGCGCCGGGTCCCGGTCACGGCGAACTTCCGCCAGCAGATGGACATCTTCAGGATCAAGCACACCTGGATCATGACGGCCATCTACCTGATGAGTTTCGGTGCGTACAGCGGCCTCGCTGCACAGATGGGCCTGATCATCCTGAACGTCTACGGGCACTTTCCCGATGCCCCGAATCCGCTCGCCTTCGCCTTCATCGGCCCCGTCGTCGGCGCCCTCGTGCGCGCGGCCAGCGGTCCGTTCTGCGACAGGTGGGGCGGCGCGATCTTCACCCTGATCGGGGGTATCGGCATGACCGTCGGCACCGTGGTCACCGCGTTCTTCCTCAGCCCGAGCAGCGTGTCCGACTTCTGGGGCTTCCTCACCGGGATGCTCATCATCTTCACCTTCGCGGGATTTGCGAACGCCGGCACGTTCAAGCAGATGCCGATGATCTTCCCCAAGCGGCAGGCCGGCGGGGCGATCGCCTGGACGAGCGCCATCGCGGCATTCGGCCCGTTCATCGTAGGCATCGCGCTCACGGCGATCAGTCCCACCGCGTTCTTCGTCGGCTGCGCGGTCTTCTGCGTCTTCTGCACCTGGCTCGCGTGGCACTACTACGCACGTCCCGGCGCTCCGTACCCGAGCTGACCGGCACCACCCGGCCGCCGGCTCAGCGCACCACCTGGCACCACCACGACGAAGGCCGCCGCTCTCTGGAGCGGGGGCCTTCGTCGCGCCCGCCCGGTCTTCCTGAGTTAACACGGGGATGAGCGAAGACCAGCGGGGACGACGAAGCGCCCCCCCGCATCGGTGTCGTGCGGCCGCTTCTCTGGAGCGAAGTGAGGCGGGTCCGACTAGCGGCGAGCGTCGTCCCTGTCCCTGGCGGATGCCGGCAGTACGCTCTTCTCCCAGCCGCGGCGGGCCTTGCGCGCGCCGGATCCCCTGTGAGAGTCGCGCGACCTGTAGACGATGTACGGTCTCACGATGTAGCCGATCGGGGCCGAGAACACGTGCACGAGCCTGGTGAACGGCCAGAGCAGGAACAGCAGGGTCGCGGTCAGTACGTGCAGCTGGAAGAAGAACGGCACATGAGCCATCAGCGACGGGTCCGGCTGGGCCGAGAGCAGCCCGCGCACCCACGGTGAGATGGTTCCGCGGTAGTCGTAGCCGGCACCGAGCACCTGAAACAGCACGGTGGCGGTGGTCCCGAACAGCAGGGTCGCCCCGAGGAGCAGGTACATGACCTTGTCCAT
This sequence comes from Cryobacterium sp. 10I1, assembly GCF_035019805.1. Lineage (NCBI taxonomy): Bacteria > Bacillati > Actinomycetota > Actinomycetes > Micrococcales > Microbacteriaceae > Cryobacterium > Cryobacterium sp. 10I1. The sequence goes on along the minus strand of NZ_JASJVF010000096.1, from coordinate 8,873 downwards.
CACCGTTGTGGCGAGCAGCACCCGGGTGTTCAGCCGCCGCCGGTAGATCAGGATCGCAAGCCCGGCGAGGGTGAGGACGGCCGCGATACTGCCGAGCCAGGTCGCGCCGACGTGGTAGATCTCATTGGAGACGCCGACGAATTCGAGCCATTCCTTGGGAACCAGGAGCCCGACGACGTGGCCGCCGAGAACCATCAGGATGCCGTAGTGGAACATCGGTGATCCCCAGCGAAGCAGCCGGTTCTCGTAGACCTGGCTCGACCGGGAAGTCCAGCCGAACTGGTCGTGCCGGTACCGGAAGATGTGGCCGACCACGAACACGGCCATGGCCGCGTACGGGAACGCCACCCACAGTAGAAAGTCGATCGGGTTCATACCCTGAGTTCCTCACTCGCGATGCCGGACGGCGAAAATGGTTTGAGATTGCCGAGGAAGGTCATGCCGACCGTCTCCGTCGGCGGGCCCTCGTTCACGAGGTTCAGGTAGCGTTCGCGGGTTTCCTCATCGATGCTCGGGAGTGAGAGGGAGACCGCTTCGACGACGTGCGCGTACGGGCTCTCGATGGTCTCGAGTGCGGTGCGGAGCACCTCGATCCCGTCGCGGTGTGCCGCCAGCAGCTCCCGTGCGATGGGCGAATCGCTGAGCGCCGAGAATTCGAGCACCATCGGAAGGTAGTCGGGCAGTTCGTCCGCCGCGACCTCCCAGCCGGCCGCGCGATACGCCTCGACGAAGCGCACCAGCGCCATGCCCCGGCGACGGGTGTCGCCGGCGGCGTAGTACGAGAGGTACGGGCAGCACTTGCGTTTGAGGTCGAACGTGGCCGTGAAGTGCACCTCGAGCTGCTGCTGGTCCATGGTGCCGGCCGCGCCAAGGAACGCCTCGAAGGCGTGCCGAAGCGGGTCGGGCAGCAGCGTGACCGATTCGGCGACGACCGCAAACCGCGCCCGGCGTTCGATGGTTGGATAATCGAGCAGGATCGACGCCGCCATGTGCGCGATGGCGCCGTCCTCCGCACTGAGCGGAATCGCCCTGACGGTGCGCGGCGGAAGCTTTGGGAGCCTCATGCGGGGCTCCCGGTGTCGGCGACGGGCGGAATGATCGGCGGGATCGGCGGGAACAGGCCCTTCGGCGCCCCCGAGCCGTTCCAATTCAACAGGTTGAGCCGGCCGGGCGTTGTCGGCTTGGTCTTCTCCCCGCCCTTGCCGATCATCTCGTTGTAGTTGTCGACCGTCGCGTTGAACGGCATTCCCGGTGTCTTGCCATAGGGCCCTGCGGCGGTCGACGTCGGGCCGCCCATGCCGGGGCCGCCGTCGGTGTCGAGCGAGCACGCGAGCTCCTCGAGCTCGCGCGCCGTCTCGACGTGCGCCTTCGGGATCACGTAACGGTCCTCGTACTTGGCGATCGCGAGGAGGCGGTACATTGCTTCGATCTCGGTGCCGGTCATGCCGACGGCCTCGGGGATGGACTCGTCGCGGTCCCGGCCGAGGTTGATGTCGCGCATGTACGAACGCATCGCGGCGAGCTTCCGCAGCGAGGATTCGACCGGGACGACATCTCCGGCCGAGAACAGCCCGGCGAGGTATTCGATGGGGATGCGCAGCTTGTCGATTGCGGCGAACAGGGTGCGGGCGTCCTCACCGTCGTTGTTCGTCGTCGAGATGACGTCGACGACCGGGGACAGCGGCGGGATGTACCAGACCATCGGCATCGTTCGATACTCGGGGTGCAGCGGCAGGGCGACCTTGTACTCGGAGATGAGCTTGTAGATCGGGCTGTTCTGCGCGGCGAGGATCCAGTCGTCCTCCATGCCCTCCGCCTTCGCCGCGGCGATGACCTCGGGGTCGAACGGGTCGAGGAACACCCCGCGCTGGGCCTCGAGCAGGTCCTGGTCGTTCTCGATCGCGGCGGCGGCGAGCACGGCGTCGGCGTCGTAGAGCATCAGGCCCAGGTAGCGCAGTCGACCGACGCAGGTCTCCGAGCAGATGGTCGGCTTGCCCTGTTCGATCAGCGGATAGCAGAGGGTGCACTTCTCCGCCTTGCCGGTCTTGTGGTTGAAGTAGACCTTCTTGTATGGGCAGGCCGAGACGCACATCCGCCAGCCGCGGCAGGCATCCTCGTCGACGAGGACGATGCCGTCCTCCTCGCGCTTGTACATCGCACCGGATGGGCACGCCGCGACGCAGGCCGGGTTCAGGCAGTGCTCACAGATCCGTGGCAGGTAGAACATGAAGGTGTTCTCGAACTCCATCTTCACGTGCTCGCTCATCGTCGCGAGGATGGGGTCCTCCGCCGCGGTCTCCTGGGAACCACCGAGGTCGTCGTCCCAGTTGCCTGACCACTTGATGTCCATGTTCTTGCCGGTCAGTAGGGATTTGGGTCGGGCGACGGGACTCTCGGTGCTGAGCGGAGCTTTGGTGAGCATGTCGTAGTCGTAGGTCCACGGCTCGTAGTAGTCGTCGATGACGGGCAGGTCGGGGTTGTTGAAGATCGTGGCGAGCCGCTTGAGCCGGCCGCCGGAGCGCAGTTTCAGGCGTCCGCGCTTGTTGCGCACCCAGCCGCCGTTCCACTTCTCCTGGTCCTCGTACCGCTTCGGGTAACCGAGGCCTGGCCGCGTCTCGACGTTGTTGAACCAGACGTATTCGACGCCGGTGCGGTTGGTCCAGACCTGCTTGCAGGTCACGGAGCAGGTGTGGCAGCCGATGCACTTGTCGAGATTCATGATCATCGACATTTGGGCCATTACGCGCATTTAGTACTCAACCTCCTGGCTGCGTCGACGGATCACGGTGACCTCGTCGCGTTGGTTCCCGGTCGGGCCGAGGTAGTTGAAGGCGAAGGACAGCTGGGCGTAGCCGCCGATCAGGTGGCTGGGCTTGAGCAGGATCCGGGTCAGCGAGTTGTTGGTTCCGCCGCGCATGCCGCTCGTCTCGGCGATCGGTACGTTGATCGTGCGGTCCTTCGCGTGGTACATGTACACGGTGCCCTCCGGCATCCGGTGCGAGACGATGGCCCGTGCGACGACGACGCCGTTGCGGTTGTACGACTCGATCCATTCGTTGTCGCGCACGCCGATCTTGTCGGCGTCCTGCGGTGACATCCAGATCGTCGGCCCGCCGCGGGACAGCGAGAGCATCATCAGGTTGTCCTGGTATTCGGAGTGGATCGACCACTTCGAGTGCGGCGTCAGGTAGCGCACGGCGACCTCCGCGCGGCCCTTCGACCCCGTCGAACCGGTCGCCGCCGTGGAACCGACGATCGAGTCGTCAAACAGGCGGTGCATGTCGAGCGGCGGCCTGAAGATCGGCAGCTGCTCCCCGAGCTCGATCATCCAGTCGTGGTCGAGGTAGAAGTGTTGCCGCCCGGTCAGCGTGTGCCACGGTTTGAGGTGCTCGACGTTGATCGTGAAGGCGCTGTACCTGCGACCGCCGTGCTCGCTGCCGGACCACTCCGGGGAGGTGAGGACGGGGACGGGCGCGCCCTGGACATCCGGGTATGAGAAGCGCCTGCCCTCGTTGTCGCTCGCGAGGTGGGCGAGCTTCATGCCCGTGCGCTCCTCGAGCTGCCGGAAGCCCTGGGTGCCGAGACGGCCGTTCGTGGTGCCGGAGAGGGCCAGCACCATCTCGCAGGCGTGGATCGCGGTCGTGAGGCGCGGCCGGCCGGCAGCGGGGCCGCTCTCGACGAGACCGTTCTTCCGGCCGAGGTACTCGACCTCGACATCGGGATTGAACTTGACGCCCTTCGTGACCATGCCCAGTTTCGCGGTGAGCGGGCCGAGTGCGCCGAGCTTGTCTGCGAAGCCCGGGTAGTCGCGCTCGACGACGACGAGCTTGGGCATCGTGATGCCGGGCACGAGCGGCTGGCCGTACTGCACGGTTCCGTGCGGGGTCGCCATCGCATCGGGGGTGTCGTGCGTCAGGGGCACGGCGACGATGTCCCGGCGCACGCCGAGGTGGTCGACCGAGAGCTCGGAGATCTTCTTCGCGAGGATGTGGAAGATGTCGAAGTCGGTCTTCGCCTGCCACGGCGGCGTGATCGCGGGGTTGAACGAGTGGATGAACGGATGCATGTCCGTCGTCGACAGGTCGTTCTTCTCGTACCAGGTGGCCGGCGGCAGGACCACATCGCTGAAGACGGTCGTCGAGGTCATCCGGAAGTCGCTCGTCACGAGGAGGTCGAGCTTTCCCTCCGGAGCGGACTCGTGCCACTTTATCGTCTTCGGGCGCTTCTCCGGCGGGGATTCGGGCGCGCGCACGGCACTCGTGGTGCCGAGCAGGTGCTTGAGGAAGTATTCGTTGCCCTTGCCGGAAGAGCCGAGTACGTTCGCCCGCCAGACGACCATCACGCGAGGGAAGTTCTCCGGTGCGTCGGGGTCCTCGACCGAGTACGCGAGGCTGCCGTCCTCCAGCGACTCGACCACGTACTGGGCCGGGTCGACCCCGGCGGCGACGGCGTCGTCGACGAGGTCGAGCGAATTCCGGTTGAACGTCGGGTAGCTCGGCATCCAGCCGCGCTTCGTCGATTCGACAAGGCAGTCCGCGGTGGTGCGGCCGGCAAAGGTACCGACTCCGAGCGGGCTCGAGAGGGTGTCGGCGGACAGCCCGTCGTAGCGCCACTGGTCGGTCGCGAGGTAGAAGAAGCCGGTGCCGATCATCTGGCGGGGAGGGCGCACCCAGTCGAGGCCGAAGGCGTATTGTCCGTAGCCGGTGAGCGGGCGGACCTTTTCCTGCCCGACGTAGTGGGCCCAGCCGCCGCCGTTGACGCCCTGGCAGCCGGTCATCGTCGTGAGGGCGAGGAAGGCCCGGTAGATCGTGTCGGAATGGAACCAGTGGTTCGTGCCTGCCCCCATCAGGATCATCGAGCGACCGCCCGATTCCTCGGCGTTCTGCGCGAATTCGCGGCCGATGCGTTCAGCAGCCTGCATCGGCACCGAGGTGATGGCCTCCTGCCAGGCAGGGGTGCCGGGCGAGGACGCATCGTCGTAGCCCGTTGGCCAGATGCCCGGCAGCCCGTCGCGACCGACGCCGTACTGGGCGAGGAGGAGGTCGAAGACGGTCGTCACGAGTTCGCCGGCGACGCGCCGCACGGGCACGCCGCGGCGGATGATACCGGCGCCGCCGGCCTGCTGCTCCCCCGCGTCGTCTGTCGTCGGCGACACGTCGAAGCGCGGCAGGTCGACCGAAGCGGATGCGCCGTCGTAGTCCGGCGCGTCCATGATCGAGAGCAGCGGGTCGACGCCCTCGAGGTCGAGGTTCCACCTGCCGACGTCGGTCTCGGAGAAGCGGTGTCCGATCGATCCGTTCGGGATGACGGTGCGGCCGTCCTGGTCGAGGAGGATCGGCTTGAACGCCGCGCTCGCGACCGTCGGCTCGGTGTCGGGGAGGGCATCCGCCGTCATGAACTTGCCGGGCACCCAGGCGTCGCCGCGTTTCGTGAGCGTGATCAGGTAGGCGGAGTCGCTGTAGCGCTTCATGTAGTCGACGAAACGCGGGGTCCGCCGGTCGACGAGGAACTCCTTGAGAACGACGTGGCCCATCGCGATCGCAAGGGCGCCGTCGGTGCCGGGGTGAACGGCGAGCCATTCGTCGGCGAACTTGGAGTTGTCGGCGTAGTCGGGAGAGACCGTGATGACCTTCTGTCCACGGTACCGGGCCTCGACCATGAAGTGGGCGTCGGGGGTGCGGGTGACCGGCACGTTCGAGCCCCACATGATCAGGTAGGACGAGTTCCACCAGTCGGCGGATTCCGGGACGTCGGTCTGGTCGCCGAAAACCTGCGGGCTCGCGACGGGGAGGTCGGCGTACCAGTCGTAGAAGGACAGCATCGTGCCGCCGAGCATGGAGATGAAGCGGTTGCCGACGCCCTGCGAGACGATCGACATCGCCGGGATCGGCGAGAAACCGGCGATTCGGTCCGGCCCGTAGGTCTTGATGGTGTGCACGTGGGCGGCGGCGACGATTTCCGCGGCCTCGTCCCAGCTCGCGCGCACCAGGCCGCCCTTGCCGCGAGCGCTCTTGTAGGCCTTGGCAGACTCGGGGTTGCCGGTGACGTCGGCCCAGGCGAGCACCGGGTCGCCGAGGCGTGCCTTCGCCTCACGGTAGAGGTTGAGCAGCACGCCGCGCACGTAGGGGTACCGCACCCGGGTCGGCGAGTAGGTGTACCAGCTGAATGCTGCGCCACGGGGGCAGCCGCGGGGTTCGTACTCCGGCGAGTCAGGGCCGACGGAGGGGTAGTCGGTCTGCTGGGTCTCCCAGGTGATGATGCCGTCCTTGACGTACACCTTCCACGAACAGGAGCCGGTGCAGTTCACGCCGTGGGTGGACCGCACCTCCTTGTCGTGGGTCCAGCGGTCGCGATAGAAGCTGTCGGCGTCCCTGCCGCCTTCGAGGAACAGGGAGCGCAGGTCCGGCGAGGTCTCGCCCCTGCGAAGGAAACGGCCGAGGTTCAGGATGCTGTCCGCGATCGGGCCGTCGATGCCCGGTTTGATGCCGGGCTGGCCGGCTTTGCGCTTCGAGAAGCTCGAGTTCTTGAGAGTTTTCACGACATACCCCTTGCGGTGCCGGGCATTGCCGATTCAGCAACCACCCTCGCATCCGAGTCTCACGGGCACCCGAACGGGCTACAAGCGGAAAACGCCGTGAATAATAACCACGTCGGTCTCGGTGGGCACCCGAACGGGCCCGGCATCGGCCCCCTCGGATTCCTCACACTCAGCACCCTCGTCGGAGTGCCGGAGGTCCAGTGTGCAGGAGTCCGGCTCGTCGAGCGGATGCAGCGCGTCGGCCGTCAGCGGACCGCCGGTCTGCTGCAGGATCCCCTGGAGCAGGCCGAGGTGCACGCGGCAGACCTCCGGGTGTTCCTTGACCATCTCGATGTACGGACAATCGTGCAGCCTGACGTGACGCCCGTCCGCGTCGATCCGCCCGTCGAACCCGGTCTGGTCGAGGTGGTCGTCGAGGGCGTCCAGTTGCCGCTGCAAGGGCGAGTCGATCGCGGCGCTGACCGGCAGCATCCGCCGGACCAGGTCGCCGCGCCGTTCGGCGGCCTCGATCTTCGCGACCCGGATCGAGCCCTCCCGATGGTCGACGCCGGCAGCCGCACTGTAGAGCATCCGCGGCCGGCCCTTGACGTCGCGCTCTTCGGGTTCACAGGTGACGAATCCGTCATTGATCAGGCGTTGCAGGTGTTCGCGTGTCGTGTTGTGGTGCAGCCCGGTGGCCTCGGCGAGGTCGCCGACCGTCATCGTCCCGCGCTGTTGCAGAAAGTACAGCAGTTTGATTCTGCTGAACGACGCGAGCGTGCGGTAGCTCGACGGTGGGCTCGAAGACATGGGTCTACTATCCGCTCTTTGTCAGGAAGCCGCCATGGTGTGCCGGGTTTGAGGAGTAGAGCACATGTGCGACGCATACCCCCGGGCGCACGAACGGCTCGAGGCGGATGCCGATGGTGGGCGCGTGCATCCGGTCCAGTGCACCCTGCATCAGTCCGCGGTGCACGGAGCACACGATGGCGCTGTGGTCTTTCGCGACGTCCAGGAACGGACAGTGATGCAGTTCGATCGCGGTGCGGTCCTCCGACAGGGCGGGGGCGAAACCAACGCCGTCGAGGATCTCGACCACCCGGTCGATCGCTCCAGCGGGATCAACCGGACCGGCAGCTGGCTCGTCGGCGGGCACGAACTGTTCCGACCAGCGTCGCCCGGCGTCGCCGGCCTTTTCATTGCCGGGGCGCGCGTCGGGGGCTCCTGCGGCAAGGCTGTCCGCGAGGAGGCCCGCGAGGAGTCGGTAGGAGTCCTCGGAGGTCCCGGATTCTGCCGGCCCGGCGGAACCGGGCCCGGCGGGTTCCGCCTCGGGCGGTACCGCGGCGTAGAGCAGGCGGGGACGGCCAGGTCGCGTCCGCGCCTCGACCGTCTCGGTCACGAGGCCGACCTCGAGGAGCCGTTCGAGGTGCGAGCGAACGGTGTTGGGGTGCAGGCCGACCGCCGCCGCGAGTGCGGGAACGTCCAGCGGCATCCGGTGGGTGCGCAGCACGTCGAGGACGGCGACCCGGCTCACGCCGGAGAGGGCGCGGTGGGTACGGGCATCGAGGTCGGAGGCAGGCACACCCCTAGTTTTCCCTATAAGTGTGGTAAAAACAACTGAGGTGCGCATTCGAGCTGTACCGGACCAGGATCACGTGACTGACACCGCAACGCGCGCCGTTCGACACCTGCACCACGATGCCGGCGAGCGTCCCTTCATCGTGATCTGGGAGGTGACGCGGGCCTGCCAGCTCGTCTGCACGCATTGCCGTGCGGACGCCATTCGCACCCGCAATCCCTTCGAGCTGACCACCGACCAGGGCCGGAAGCTCCTGGACGATCTCGCGTCGTTCGGCACGCCCCGCCCGCTCGTCGTCCTCACCGGCGGCGACCCCTTCGAACGCCCCGACCTCCCCGAACTCGTGGCCCACGGAACGGGCCTGGGCCTCAGCATGGCCCTCTCGCCCTCCGTCACCCCACGCCTCACCCGGGAGGTCCTTGTCGAGCTGCACGACGCCGGAGCGAAGGCGGTGTCGCTCTCCCTCGACGGGGCATCCGCGGCGACCCATGATGCCTTCCGCGGTGTCGACGGGGTCTTCGACGACACGATGGTCGCCGCACGGATGGTGCGCGACGTCGGCTGCCGGCTGCAGATCAACACGACCGTCACCCGCGACACCGTCCACGAGCTGCCCGCCATCCTGAAGACGGTCCTCGAGCTCGGCACGACGCTGTGGAGCGTGTTCTTCCTCGTCCCGACCGGGCGCGGCAAGCTTCTCAACGCGCTCACCTCCACCGAGGCCGAAGAGGTGCTGCACTGGCTGCACGATGTCTCCGAACTCGTCGCGATCAAGAC
>NZ_JASJVF010000095.1:0-11414 GCF_035019805.1 Cryobacterium sp. 10I1 | reverse complement strand
GTCTACACCGCCCAACGGGTGCTCGCCGATGTCGGCCGGGCCCGGGCGGGGGTTCCGCCGTGCTTTCGGGCTGAGGTTCTGAGGTATTTTCAGTTGTCATACCGGTCACTCTACGAACGACCACCGACATTCTTGAGGCATCCGCACGCCCACGAATCACCTGTGGAAAACCCGGTCAGAAGCACTTTGTTGAGGACAAGCCGGCGCCTAAGCCACACTCGTCCGGACGGTGCCACAGGTGCGCCACGGACTATCGACGTCGACGGGTCGGGAACTCAGTACTCGCCCTTGATCACGAAGTAGGAACCCCGGATGACGCCGGCCAGTTTCGATTTCTGCCTTGCGAATTTGAATCGAGTGGCCAGTTCTTCGGGCACCTCCATGCCGTCGGCGAGCTTGAACCCGACGGCTCGCTTCTGACCGTCCTCGATGCCGTACATGACGTTGATCGACAATCCGGACTCGTAGAACACGTAGGCCATCCGAGTTCCCTCGACTTCGAAGGCGGTCACCTCGAGCGGGCTCGAGGCGATGACGATGTCACGCTCCTCCCTGAGGATGCGGCTCACCCACTCGAGCACGTCCGGAGCGTCGCTCACAGGGCTGACGGTGAAGACATGATCGTATTTGTTCTTGAAGTAGCGCGCCTCGTTGGCCCGCAAGCCGGCGAGCGCGTCCGTCACCGGCGACGATTCAAGTCCGACGGTCGATACGTTCACGAAGTCGACAATGTACGACATGCGGCCCCTCTTCGTTTGTGGTGCCGCCCACGCTAGCGCCGCATCCGCCTTCAGAGTATCGAACTAGCCGCAGAGTTCTTTAGCGATGCCGGCCTGCGGCGACACGATGATCTGGCTCACCTTGTCCTCCAGTACCACAAAATGGATCCACTTCCCCTCTCCGCTGGCCAGTGCGTACTGGGCGATGGGAGTGCCGGCATCCTGGTACGTGATCGCGGGGTACGCGATCGTGAGCTGGTCGAGCGTGGCACCGATTCCGATTCCCGCACTCGTCCGCGCCGACGACGTGGCGGAGCCAGCCGCGCTCTCCCCGGTCTGCACGACAACCTGCTGGATGATGCCGTCGCCGCCCTGATCGGCGATGACGAAGCTGGGGGATCCGGCCTCGGCGAAAGTGACGACAGAACGTGAGGGGCACTCGTCCCAGAGGGTCTGGCTGAAGGCGGTCATCGACTCCTTGGTCGAAGTCAGATCAGCCCCGAGCACCATCGGTCCGACACCGGAGAAGCCGATGATCCACGAGCTCGGGTCGTTCAGGTTAAGTGGAGCCGCTGTTGCGGTCACCGTAGGTGCAGACGTAGGCGCCGCGGTGGGCTGGATCGTGCTGGCGATCGGAACGGCAGAAGCGGTCGAACCCGGCGCCGGCGCATCCGCGTGCTGGCTGGAGCATCCGGACAGCAGGAGGCCCAGCGCCAGGATTCCGGCGAGCCTTGCCGTGGTGAGTCCGGATAGGTCGTGCACCATGTCGATTCCCCCGAGTTCTTGCTGATCAACCTAGCCAGAAGGCTAGCGCACCCAGAGTTCCGGCCCGCATAGGCCAAAATCGCGACTGATGTGGGATTTCGGCTCCGGCGGTTGGGCGCCCCATTGCACAGTGGAATGAACAGTGGTTCCGTGGATCCACGGATGCCGGAACCCCCCTCCCATCATCTCAACGACATTCACCATTCGACCTTCGAGCAGAGGAACCCGAACATGAATCTCGATCTTGCCGGAAAGACAGCCGTCGTCACGGGTGCCAGCAAGGGCATCGGACTCGCGGTGACCACCGCGCTCGTCGCCGAGGGAGCGCAGGTGATCGCAGGCTCCCGATCGTCGTCCTCCGAACTCGACGCTCTCGGCGACGCTGTCCGATTCGTTGCGGTTGATCTGTCGACCCCGACCGGCCCGGACAGGCTGATCGCCGAAGCCGCCGATGGCCTCGACATCCTCGTCAACAACGTCGGTGCGCTCACACCGCGCACTACGGGATTCCTCGACGTGACCGACGAGGACTGGCTCAACACCCTGAACCTCGATCTGATGGCCGTTGTGCGCACGACCCGAGCGGCCATTCCCCGGCTGATCGAGCGGGGAGGCGGAACCGTGGTCACCATCGCTTCCGTGAACGCTTACCTTCCCGACCCCGGAGTCATCGACTATTCCGTCGCGAAAGCAGGGGTCTGGAACCTCTCGAAGGCGCTCTCCAAGGAGTTCGGTGACCGGGGCATCCGCTTCAACACGGTCAGCCCCGGGCCGGTTTCGACGCCGCTGTGGTTGGGCGAAACCGGGGTGGCGTCGACGGTCGCTAAGGCCATGGGCGTCTCCCCCGACGAGGCACGCAAGCGCATCATCGAAGCCGGCGGCGGATTCTCCACCGGCCGCTTCACCGAACCAGGGGAAGTCGCGGACCTCGTGCTCCTGCTGGCCAGTGGGCGGGCCGGCAACGTCACGGGTGCCGACTTCAGAATCGACGGCGGGCTGACGAAGGAACTCTAGAACGACAGCGTGAGACGTCGCCGAGTGGGCGGAGAAGTTCCTGCTCACTCAGCGGGTGGCCGTCGCCCCGGGTTCCGCCTTTGGATCCGCCGGCGAGGGCTGGATCCGGGTCTGTCTGGCCGGACAGCAGGAACCGCTCCTGACGGCGCTCTCCCGCCTGCCCACACCCTGAGCCTTCACCCGGACGATGCCTGCGGTCGCGGGCTGGGCAGGGTGGCTACCTACTCCCGGCCGTCCTCAAGCGGGATGAGCATGGTGCGGAACGGTCCGGCGACGGCGTGGAGGTCCCAGATGCGATCGGCGACGCCGTCGATGCCGTTGGCCAACTGAAGCTGGGGAATGCCGCCCGGGATCACAAGCTGGCTGACCCGGATGCCCTCATCCGACAGGGCATCGTGGAGCATCTCGCCGTAGGCGCTCTCGGCCGGGAAGGCCACCGAGGTTCCCGCGAAGCCGGCGCGGGCCTTCACAGAGGTTCCGCCGTTGATCAGGATGATGCTGCCGCTCCCCGCCAGCCGCATTGCCGGGAGCACCGCACGCGCCGCGTGGATGAGCCCGAGGGCCGAGAACTGCAGTGCCTCCAGAGCCAGCTCCGGAGTCATCTCGAGAACCGGCTTCAGGTAGTCGCGGGACGGGAGCGGGCTGTACTGCAACACCGTGATGGCTCCGAGCTCCGCTTCGGCACGCGCAAGGGCCGCCTCGAGCGATGCCGGCGTGAGGACATCCGCTGCGTACGCCCTCGCGGTGAAGCCGGCGGCGGCCAGCTCGGCTGCCATGGCGTCGAGTTTCGACTGATTCCTGGCGATCAGGGCAATAGAGAAGCCTTCGCGCCCGAACCTTCGCGCGACGGCGGCGCCGAGTCCCGGTCCGGCTCCGATGATGGCGATGACGGGCACGGTGGTCTCCTTCGATGGATGCTGCTGCGATGACTATCGCAAGGAGCACGAGCCTAACGCGAAAGCGGGTCTCAACCGGACGAGCGCAGACCGCGACCGGTTACTTTTCGGCCACTTTCGCTTGCCGCGCGCGCAGATATCCGCGCACAAATTGCCACTCCATGATGAGGCCGAGAGCTGTCAGGATGAATGCGGTCGGGGTCCGGTCATCCCCATCACAACCGAAACCACGACGATGGCCGCACAGATCAACATGTTCCACAACGCCGCTACTATTCGACCGTTTGGTGAAGTGAGCCAACCGAGTCCGTTGTGATCACTCACCGAATCTGCCCTGTGAGTGCTCCGATTGATACGCAGGTACCGAGAACCACGAGGAGTGCGCCGCTCACCGCCATCAGTGCGGGTGATTGAGTTCGCTGCGATACGCGGAGGCCCTGCTGGCGTCGTTGGCGTCTCGCCAACTCCGATATCCGAGCGCGCTTCACGATGAACGTCACTCCGAATGCAATCGCGAACGGTCCCCATAGGAGCGCAAATACCTGGCCGGAGCTCATGGTGTGAATCCTACGGGCCGAAGAAAGTTCGCCCGGCTGTTTCGCGCTCGGAGTCTCCTGCGCGGTTCGGGTGCCATCCGCGCGACGCCAACAACGGAAGAGCGACGACCGGCACCTCTGCCGGTCGTCGCTCAGAAATTGGGATGCCGGAGGCTAGACGTTGAAGCGGAACTCCACGACGTCGCCGTCCTGCATGACGTATTCCTTGCCCTCGATACGGGCCTTGCCCTTGGCGCGGGCCTCGGCGATGGAGCCGGCGGCGATCAGGTCGTCGAAGGAGAAGACTTCGGCCTTGATGAAGCCCTTCTGGAAGTCGGTGTGGATCACGCCGGCGGCCTGCGGGGCGGTCCAGCCCTTGTGGATCGTCCACGCGCGGGTCTCCTTCGGGCCTGCCGTCAGGTAGGTCTGCAGGCCGAGGGTGTCGAAGCCGATGCGGGCGAGCTGGTCGAGACCGCTCTCGGCCTGGCCGGTCGAGGCGAGCATCTCCGCGGCGTCGGCCGCGTCGAGCTCGCTGAGCTCTGACTCGAGCTTGGCGTCGAGGAACACTGCGTTGGCCGGGGCGACGAGGGCGGCCAGCACGGCAAGCTTCTCGGCGTCCTGCAGCACGGCCTCGTCGACGTTGAACACGTAGATGAAGGGCTTGGCGGTGAGGAGGCCGAGTTCCCGGATCGGCTCGATGTCGAGCTTCGCGGACGACAGCGGCTGGCCGGCGTCGAGCACGGCCTGCGCCTTGAGCGCGGTCTCGAGCACGATCGGAGGCATCTTGCGGCCCTTGACCTCCTTCTCGAAACGACTGATGGCCTTCTCGAGGGTCTGCAGGTCCGCGAGGATGAGCTCGGTGTTGATGGTCTCCATGTCGCCGGCCGGGTTCACGGCGCCGTCGACGTGCACCACGTCGGGGTCGGCGAATCCGCGGATGACCTGCGCGATGGCATCCGCTTCACGGATGTTCGCGAGGAACTTGTTGCCGAGGCCTTCGCCCTCGCTCGCGCCGCGCACGATGCCGGCGATGTCGACGAAGGACACCGGTGCCGGGAGCAGGCGTTCGCTGCCGAAGATCGCGGCGAGCGCGGCGAGCCGGGAGTCCGGCAGGTTCACGATCCCCACGTTCGGCTCGATCGTGGCGAACGGGTAGTTCGCCGCGAGCACGTTGTTCTTGGTCAACGCGTTGAAGAGGGTGGACTTGCCGACATTGGGCAGTCCGACGATTGCAATAGTAAGAGCCACGAGAATCCATCGTACCGGGCGGGCCCCGCCGGGCCTGTCGGTGGGCCGTGAGAGCATGAAGGGGTGCCCCTCAACTTCACCGCGATCGACTTCGAAACCGCCAACTCCTCAAGCGCCTCCGCGTGTTCGGTCGGGCTCGTGAAGGTGCGTGACGGGCTCGTGACCGATCGGGTCGGCTGGTTCATCCAGCCCGCGCCCGGGCACGACGAGTTCCTGAAGTGGAACATCAAGATCCACGGCATCTACCCGGCGGATGTCTTCGGCGCCCCGACCTGGGCCCAGCAGCTCCCGGCACTGGTCGCCTTCGCCGACGGTGACACCCTAGTGGCCCACAACGCCGGCTTCGACCTCGGCGTCATCAAGACCGCCTCGACGGTCGCGGGACTCCCGGTGCCCGACTTCAGCTATGTGTGCAGCCTGCAGGTCGCCCGCCGCACGTACCACCTCGACTCGTACCGGCTCCCGGTCGCCGCGATGGCGGCCGGTTTCGAGGACTTCGCGCACCACGACGCCCTCGCCGACGCGGAGGCGTGCGCCGCCATCATCATCCACGCGGCGAAACGGCACGGCGCGGACACGGTCGAAGACCTGGCCCGGATCACCAAGGTCGCGGTCGGAGCCATCGGGCCCGTCGCCATCGCAGCGAAGGCCGCGGTCCACGGGCCGATGGCCCTGAGCTAGCAGCAAGACGATCCGGGCCGCCATCGTGGACTCCGAAGACCTGCCACTGAGCCCCTGGCCCCAGGACATGCAGATCAACGTCGAGGAGTGCTGGTCGCCCCTGACCTTCCTGCTCTTCGTGCGCAGCGCCTGGCACCTCGAGATCGACAGCGTTCCGCGCCTGGATTCGGAGCCGGACCCGGGTACCTCGCGCCGGCCGTCCGACCTCGACGTCGACGCCGCCGTGCAGCGCTGGCTGGCCGAGTGGCGGCGGGCCTGGACCCACTTCGACGTGGCCGAACCGACCGTGAGCATCCCGGACGAGGAGATCCAGCGCCTCCTGGACACCCTCACCGACGCGGAGCTGTGGGCGGCGACATCGACCTCGACCTGGCCCTCGGACTTCTGGAACTCCGGCATCGACCAGGAAGCCTATGGAATGTGGCGCACGACGATGCCCGCACCGCTCGGCGCCCTGCCGGAGAACCGCGTCATCCCCGCGCTCGTCACGGCAGGACAGGGCGGCCTCACGACGATCATCCAGCTGCCGTACCTCGGATTCTTCGCGCAGCGGATCAACCGGGAACACCTCGTCGTGTCGCGGACCACCCGGAACGACCCGGAAATGCTGACTCTCGCGCTCGCGCTCGAAGCCTGACGCGCTCCCAGCTCACCGGGTCGCCAGACCGGTGAACCCTCCTCGGCGGGTTCCCGCCTGCCGCGACGCCAATGTCGGTGGCCACTGGCAGGGTTGAGACATGGATCCCTGGCTCACCCTCCTTCTCGGCATCGCCCTCGGCGCCGTACTCGGCGCCCTCTGCACGGTCATCGTGCTGCAACGCCGCGCCGCCCGGGACGGCGCAGCCACGCCCACCGTCGATCCCGCCGTTCTCGAAGCCCGCCACCAGGTCGACCTCGCCGAACTGCGGTCCTCCGAGGCCGCCGTCTCGGCCATCCTGCGTGAAGAACTGGCCTCGGTGCAGGCCACGACGGATGCCCTCCGCGAGCAACTCGCCGAGGCGCAGCGCCGGGGACGCGAGTTCGACGAGCGGCACCGCGAGGAGGCCGCCGCCCGCACCGAACGCGAACAGCGGGAGAGCAAGGTCCTGCAGGCCCTGGCCCCGGTGCGGGAAAGCCTGCACGACATGCAGCTGAAGGTCTCCGAACTCGAGGCCCAGCGCAGCCTGCAGCACGGCGAGCTCAGCCAGCAACTCCGCAGTGCCACTGAATCCGAAGAGCGCCTGCGCAGCACCGCCGAGTCACTGGCTTCCGCTTTACGCGCCAACAACACGCGCGGAGTCTGGGGCGAGACCCAGCTGCGCAGCGTCGTCGAGGCCGCCGGGCTCATCGAGCGGGTCGATTTCGACGTGCAGTCGAGCATCAGCTCAGACGCGGGCGCCGGCCGGCCTGACATGGTCGTGCACCTGCCCGGAGGCAAGAACATCGCCGTCGACGCCAAGGTGCCGTTCACGGCGTTCCTCGAGGCGAGCCAGATCCCGGCGACGGCCACCGGTGCGGAGGGCGCACGGCGCACGGCTCTCCTGGGCGCCCACGTGAAGGCAGTGCGCGACCACATCACCGCCCTCGGCAGCAAGGCATACTGGCAGGGCCTCGAGGCCTCCCCCGAGATCGTGATCGCGTTCATCCCGAGCGAGTCGCTCGTGTCGTCCGCTCTCGAAGCCGACCCTTCGATCATGGAGTTCGCCTTCTCCAAACGGGTCGCGCTCGCCTCCCCCGTGACGCTCTGGTCGGTGCTCAAGACCGTCGCGTTCACCTGGCAACAGGATGTGCTCACGCACGACGCGAAAATGCTCTTCGACCTCAGCCGCGAGCTCTACGCCCGGCTGGCCGTCACCGCCACCCACATCGAGAAGCTGGGGCGCTCCATCGAGCGCACCGTCAAGGACTACAACGGTTTCGTCGGTTCGATGGAACGCCAGGTCCTGCCGACGGCGCGCAAGCTCAACGCACTCGACGAGTCCAAAGTGCTCGCCCCGCTGGCGGGCGTCGAGGAGTCCCCGCGGGAACTCGTCGCCTGGGAGTTCGTGACCGAACTGGAAGCCGCGGGACTCGCCGAGGCAGAACTCGAGGCATCCGCCCACCGCGCGGACTGAGCGGGCGCAATACGACAATCGCCGTTCCGGCCGAGCGTCTCCCGAAGAACGGGGGTACTCGGCCGAAACGGCGATTGTTGTAGGGAGATGCGGGGGTGCGGTCAGTGCGAGGTCAGTGCCCGCGGGCTACAGCCACTTGGCGGCGAGGTGGTCGGCCACGACCCGGCGGACGGTGCCGGACTTGCCGCGCATGACGATGCTCTCGGTGCGAATGATCGGACCCTTACGACGCACGCCGTCGACGAGACCGCCGTCGGTCACGCCGGTAGCGACGAAGAAGGTGTTGTCTCCCGAGACCATGTCGTCGAGGTCGAGCACCTTGTCGACGTCGAGTCCGGCAGCAATGGCCCTGGCACGTTCGGCGTCGTCCTTGGGGGCGAGTCGGCCCTGCATGAAGCCGCCGAGTGCCTTGAGCGCGCACGCCGTCGTGATGCCCTCCGGGCTGCCGCCGATACCGACGCACATGTCGATGCGGGTGCCGTAACGGGCGGCGTTGATGCCGCCGGCGACGTCGCCGTCGGACATGAGACGGGTGCCGGCTCCCGCGCTCCGGATCGCGTCGATCAGGCCTTCGTGGCGCGGACGGTTGAGCACGGCGACGACCATCTCGCCGATGGGCTTGCCGGTGGCCTGGGACAGCGCGCGCAGGTTGTCGCCGATTGGCTGGTCCAGGT
Source organism: Cryobacterium sp. 10I1 (assembly GCF_035019805.1). Classification (NCBI taxonomy): domain Bacteria; kingdom Bacillati; phylum Actinomycetota; class Actinomycetes; order Micrococcales; family Microbacteriaceae; genus Cryobacterium; species Cryobacterium sp. 10I1. Next base: position 2,788 of record NZ_JASJVF010000095.1, on the reverse strand, counting down.
GCACGACGCCGAAGCCGGCGGCGCCCGTGACGATCTTGTCCATGTAGAACACCGAGGAGGCATCGAGCATCGTGCCCCGGGACGATACGGCGATCACCGAGAGCGCGTTCTGGCGCCCCTCGGCCGTGAGGCTCGTGCCGTCGATGGGGTCCACGGCGATGTCGCAGGCCGGACCGGTGCCGTTTCCGACGTGCTCGCCGTTGAAGAGCATCGGGGCCTTGTCCTTCTCGCCCTCGCCGATGACGATGACTCCATCGAAGTTGACGGTACCGAGGAAGACTCGCATCGCGTCGACGGCGGCCTTGTCAGCCGCGTTCTTGTCTCCGCGGCCGATGAACGGCACCGCGCGGATAGCCGCGGCTTCGGTCGCGCGCACCAGCTCCATGGCCAGGTTTCGGTCCGGGTGGGTGAAATTGGGGGCGATTTCGGGGCTGTTCACAGATGGTCCTTCCCGGACGAAGAGTGCGGCAGTGGCAAGGCCCAGCGTTGGGCCGGCGCCGGTCGCCCAGCGCTGCCGTTTAAGAGCCTAGCGCCCGCCCAGCGGGAACGGCTGATGTTTCCCGTCCAGCCATCCAGCCGCCATCGGTAGGATGGGAAGACCGAATCTGTACAACCGAGGAGACGCAGAAACATGCCCATCGCAACCCCAGACCAGTATGCAGAGATGCTCAACAAAGCCAAGACCCAGGGTTTCGCTTACCCGGCGTTCAACGTTGCGTCTTCCCAGAGCATTAATGCCGTCCTGCAGGGCCTGACTGAAGCCGGCTCCGACGGCATCATCCAGGTCACCACCGGTGGCGCCGATTATTTCGCCGGCCACACGGTCAAGAACCGCGCATCCGGTGCGCTCGCCATGGCTCACTTCGTGCAGTCCGTCGCCGACAATTACCCCGTTACCGTTGCCCTGCACACGGACCACTGCCCCAAGGGCGCCCTGGACGACTTCGTCCTCCCCCTCATCGCCGCTTCGGAAGCCGAAGTCAAGGCCGGGCGCAACCCGATCTTCCAGTCGCACATGTGGGACGGTTCCGCCATCCCGCTCGCCGAGAACCTCGTCATCGCGAAGGACATCCTCAAGCGCACCAAGAACATCAACGCGATCCTCGAGGTCGAGATCGGCGCCGTCGGAGGCGAAGAAGACGGTGTCGAGGGCGACATCAACGAGAACCTGTACACGACCCTCGCCGACGCGAGCGCCATGATCGACGCCCTCGGCCTCGGCGAAGACGGCCGCTACATGGCCGCGCTGACCTTCGGCAACGTCCACGGTGTCTACAAGCCCGGCAACGTGAAGCTGCGCCCGGAGCTCCTCAAGGAGATCCAGGACGGCCTCGCCGCCAAGTACGGCACCGGCCCGAAGCCGCTTGACCTCGTCTTCCACGGCGGGTCCGGCTCGACCGCCGACGAGATCGCCGAAGCCGTCGCCAACGGCGTCGTGAAGATGAACATCGACACCGACACCCAGTACGCGTTCACGCGTGCCGTCGCCGGCTACATGCTGAAGAACTACGACGGCGTCCTCAAGATCGACGGCGAAGTCGGCAACAAGAAGCTGTATGACCCGCGCGCCTGGGGCAAGGTCGCCGAGACGGCGATGGCCGCCCGCGTCGTCGAAGCCACCCAGCAGCTCGGCTCCGCTGGACACTCGGAGAGCTAATCCGGAGTAAATTCATCCAATGGGCGAAACATCGGCGTACTCCAGCCACCTGTTCGTGCGGGGAACCCGCAACAACAGCTGGTCCAACATGCTCTCCTTCATTCCTGAAGGATCGAGGGTGCTGGATGTGGGGTGCTCGGCCGGAAATTTCGGTGAAGCCCTGGAACAGATGAATAACTGCACCGTCGTCGGTGTCGACCTGAATCCGGTCGACATCGACGAGGCGCGGGGCAAGATCTCCGAGGCCTACGTGCTCGACGTGAGCGACACGGCCGCCGTCGCCGGGCTCGGAGCTTTCGACGTCGTGCTGTTCGCCGACGTCCTCGAACACCTGCCAGACCCGCGCGCGACCCTCGTGGCCATTCGCGCCCTGCTGCGGCCCGGCGGAGTAGTGGTCTACTCGATTCCCAATATGGGTCACCTTTCCGTACGGCTGGACCTGCTCGAGGGCCGGTTCACCTACACGGAGACCGGGCTGCTCGACAAGACCCACCTGCATTTCTACGATGCCTTCGAGATCGAAGACATGTTCACGGCCGCCGGTTACGGCATCCGTGAGGAGGACCCCGTCGTCTCGGAATATCCGGAACGCTGGGTGACCGAACGTCTTGCCGGCCTCGGACTCACCGCGGACGAGACGTTCTTCGACCTCCTCAAGGCCACGGACAGCCACGTCTACCAGTACGTCGGAGTCGCGATCCCCCTGGCCTCCCTGCCGCGGAACACCGCGCCGATCCGCACGCGTGCAACACCACCCGACGAGATCCTCGGATTCGCGAACCGGATCGCCGCCGAGAACGAGGCGCTCAAGAACACGGATGCCGCCCTCGTCACAGCCGCCCAGGCCCGCCTCGAGGCGGACCTCCTCGCCGCTGACAAAGCAACCGCCCTGGCCGAACGGGACGCCGCGACGGCCGAGCTCGTCGCCACCTCCGCCGCCAGGGATGCCCTGGCCGGCGAAGTAGCCGGTCTCCGGGCGCACCTCACCTATATGAAGACGCACCCCGTCGCCTTCCTCACCCGCAAATTAGTCGAACGGCTCCCCCGTGCCCAGCGAAAACGTCCCTGACGATCGGCCCGGTCATCGCCGCCGCCGGGCTCGCCTGGTTGTCCTTCGTCACTGTCCAGGAC
>NZ_JASJVF010000094.1:0-11452 GCF_035019805.1 Cryobacterium sp. 10I1 | reverse complement strand
AAGCGGCGCCAGGGTTCATTCTTCCCCGCGCTCCTCGAGCGCCGCCGCCGGGTGGACCAGGTCCTGTTCGTCGTCGTCATGGAGGCTTACCTCCACGGCGTTTCGACCAGGAAGGTCGACGACCTGGTCAAGGCCCTCGGCGCGGACACCGGGATCTCCAAGTCAGAAGTGTCACGGATTTGCGCGTCTGGACCGGGAAGTCGCCGCGTTCCGCGACCGGGACCTCGGCGAGACCGGGTACCCCTACGTGTTCCTCGATGCCACGTATTGCAAGGCTCGCGTCAACCACCGCGTGATCTCCCAAGCCATGGTCGTCGCGATCTGGGTTGCCGCCGACGGGCGCCGTGAGGTCCTCGGCTTCGACGTCGGTTACAGCGAGACGGAGGCGTTCTGGACGAGCTTCCTCCGCTCGCTGAAGACCCGCGGTCTCGACGGCGTCGAGCTCGTGATCTCCGACGCACTGAGCTGCTGCGGAGATTTCGGACAGCGGACCTGGTGGTTTCTTCTACGCTGCTAGGGCTGTTGATAACCATGGTGGACTTCGTTGGGTATACGGTAACCGAGCGCTGAGTGCCGGCGTCGGCTGTTGTAGAAGCCTTCGATGTAGCGGATGACGTCGTTGCGAGCTTGGCTTTTTCTCGCGTACACGGTCCGGTAAATGCGTTCGTTCTTCAGTATTGAGAAGAACGATTCCGCAATGTTGTTGTCGCAGCATACGTCCGTATGGTGCCAACATTGTGAGTCATCCCGGCATGGGAGATCGTTTTGCGGGCTGGTGGGGTGCCCTCTGCCCGCTGTGGATCGGGCAGAGGGCCGTTGTTCAGTGTCCGCTGGTGTTGATTTTGCCGTTGACGCCGTCGGGGAAGAATCCGCCGGAGGTGGCCTTGTTGGGGGTGAGGTAGGCGATGTTGAGGACTTGGCCGGGGGTGCGGCTGAAGGCGAGCGCGTTCGCGTCCGTGGGGACCAGGTTGGACTTGTCGGCTGTGCCGATGCCTTGGTCAAGGTCCGTGGGCCCGTCGAGGCTGTCTCGGGCGTCGGAGATTTTCTGGACGGTCGGGTAGATCGATGGGGTCTCCACGCCGAGGGAGTAGAGGGTGGTTCGGATGATGCCTGCGTGGTAGGCCTCAACGGCGAGGAGGCCGGCCGCGGCTTCCAGGTAGGTTTTGTTGCTGATGAGGGGTGCGGCGCCTTTGTAGGCGGTCACGCCGACGTCTTCGAAGATGAAGGCGCCGAAGAGGAAGTTGACTTCGTTCTCGAACACGTCGAAGGTTTCGCCGGGGCCGATCAGTCCAGCGGCGAGGGCTGCGGCGGTGAAGCTGTCATCGAGGTTGAGCGTGGGCCGGGACACTGCGGCGCCACCGAGTGCGCTCCGGAGGAAGGCGACGTGGGATTTCTCGTCCGCCGCGATTTCTTGCGCGTACTTACGGATCGCGGGGGTGTCGAAGGGCACGGCGTAGCCGCCGCTGACGTCTCCTTGCTGGCCGCGCCCGGTGATCATGTCATCGGGCAGTCCGTTACCTGTCACGGCTTGGAGGTAGAACTCGGCCTCGAGGTATTCCAGGTTCAGGGCGAAGTTCAAAATTGCGGAATCGCTGGGCGCACCACCGTCATCTTTTCGTTCGGTGGCAAGGGCGGGTTGACCGGCGAGGAGCACCGCTGATCCGACACCGAATCCGGCGACTCCCGCTGCCTGGAAAAAACGGCGCCGGTCCAAGGCGTTTTCCGCGCTCCTGCTGATCGCGTTAGTAATGAATTTGTGCTCAAACATGAACGCTTCTCCAACCATCTCGTGTGCTCATGGCGGGCCGGGACCCCTGTCCGCACCCGAAACAGCATGGTGCGTCCAACCTCGCATCACAGCCTGAATGACTCCGACCCAGCGAACGTTACGCTCCGCCAGTGCGGCTTAGGGGCTCGCACAGGAATTAGTTTCAGGATACTGAAAACATCAAATAGGCGGCCCTCTCGGCCGGTCGGCCTAGCACCGGCTGCAACCCACCATGGTCCCGGCCTGACGTTCGCGGGAGTATTTATTCGGTTGCCCGGGGCCGGTCGATGTCGGGGTATACGATGCGTTCACTCATTTTTTGTCACAGGGAGGACACCACATAATGCTGGGCAATTTGACTGGATGGCATTTCCTGATCATTCTGGTGATCATTCTGCTGCTCTTTGGCGCACCCAAACTTCCCGGGCTTGCCCGGAGCTTGGGTCAGTCGATGAAGATTCTCAAAAGCGAAATCAGAACGGAACCAGAAGACGACAAACCCGTTTCGTCAGCTGTCACCCCTGAGCCGCGCATTGAGCCCGCCAAGCAGACGGGCGCCACTGGGCCGTCTTCGATGCCGTAACCGTCGTGGTCCTGGGCGCCCGGTCTCGGCCCGCCCCCGCGGGGCGGATGACTTTGGGCCAGCATCTTCTGGAACTACGTAAACGCCTGTTCCTCGCAGCGGCCGGGATTCTGCTCGGCGCCATCGTGGGCTGGTTACTCTCCGGCTTCGTCTGGGGCGCGCTCCGGGAACCGATCGATGCCATCGTGCACGCCCAACACCGAAACGCTCAAATCAACTACCCCGACATCACGTCCGCCTTTGACCTGAAGCTGAAAATATCGGTCTACGTGGGCCTGATCGTGTCCAGCCCAGTCTGGCTCTACCAAACCTTCGCGTTCCTGATGCCCGGCCTCACTCGCACAGAAAAGCGGTACACGTTCGCCTTCTTCTTCACCGCCATTCCCCTGTTTCTGGCTGGCTGCGCGGCGGGATGGTATGTCCTTCCCCACGTCGTGGAACTCATGACCGGATTCGCACCCACCCAAGACGCGGCTTTCATCAACGCCCAAAACTACTTCGACTTCGTCCTCAAACTCGTCGTCGCTATCGGGATCGCTTTCGTGCTCCCAGTGTTCCTGGTACTGCTGAATTTCGCTGGCGTGATCAGCGCCCAGTCCATCATCAAGTCCTGGCGAATCGCAACGCTCATCATCATCTTGTTCACTGCCATTGCGACCCCGGCCGCCGATGTCATCTCCATGTTCCTGCTCGCCATCCCCATGGTCCTGCTCTACTTCACCGCGTACGGCATCGCCGCCCTTCACGATCGTCGCACCGCCAAACGTGCCCAAAACCTCGAGGAAGGGCTCACCGCCTGACGCGGCGGCCTGCGCTCAACGAGCGTCGCTTGTCCCGGAAATGTCGGGTCCTGAGGGTTCGGTCGCTGGCGGTGTGATCACGGGTTCCTGCTGGACGACATCTTCCGCTCCCGTTGGCGAAGCGAGCGGATCGTCGGTGGGGGGCTGCACCTGGCTGGGGCTGTGTGGCGGCGCATCGTCACTGTCCAGGAGTGCCTCACGGATGATCCGGCGGGGGTCATACTTGCGGGGATCGTACTTCTTCCAGTCGACGTCATCGAAGTCAGGGCCCATCTCATCCCGTAGCCGATCCGATGCCCCGGACGCTAACACCCGCAGCTGCCGCACTACGCGGCCCAACATGGCCGCGTAATGCGGAAGCTTTTCCGGGCCCACCAAAAAAACTGCCACCACCCCAACCAGCAACAACTTCTCCAACGTCAAACCAAACATGCGCACACAATAGCCCGACCAGCCATGCCAAGGGGCCGGCAGCGATTCGTTCCACATTTCTCTTTAAAATGAGCTGCTGCGCGTTGACTGCTCTGCAGCAGCGCAGTTCTCGATTCCGGGAAGCGCAAAGAAAACATCCATTCCGTTGTCGGATCTTTCGGAAGTTCTACTGCCACCGGATTGCCTTTGCCCTCGCCCTCCGCTTCCACGTGCATTCAACCGATTTCTTTACGCCATTAATCCCGCACGAGCGTCGCCCGCTCACCGAGGTCTACGAAGGAGGGCGGCCGGTGCTGCCTCCTGCGGTTAAAAGCAGTTGTTGCCTCACGACGGCTGAAAACCCACACGCCACGACATCCGGCCTAGGCTCAGCGCCCTTTCACGGGGAGGCTGGGACATCATCGCCGGCCGAGAACATGATCCATTTCGCTCAGGAGCTCCGTGTCTAGAAACCAAGACGGGTCGAGGACCGAGGGCTCAACGAGCGTGCCGCCCAGTGACCAAGAACCCACAGGCACCAACAGCAGAGTGCCCAGTCATCGTTCTCGGCGTGGCTGGACGCGCACGCGAATTGTCCAGCTTGCCGCCGTCGCGGCCGCGACAGGGGTCGTCGCCGCGATCGTCGTACTCTTTGTCCGGCCGGCGGGGACCCAGTTCCCGTGGCATACGCACATTATCTCGACCACGTTTTGGGTGGGCGAAGTCTTCGACCCGACGGCCGCAGATGGCAGCCAGGTTCTCTCCACTTATGACTCGCTCTGGATCCAGAGCTTTGGAGGGTGTGACGGGGTTCTCGGTGATGGGTCCTGTCAGACCGAGCAGCGCAGGAGCGCCAATGGGTTTCTTCCCAGCCAGATGGCTCCGAAGGAGAACCCGTTCTACCTGGATCTTCCCTTCGATGACGTCCACGATCAGACTGCCCTCTCCATGCGCCAGAAGGTGATTCCGTGGGCAGGGGAGCCGGCCTACGCAACGCCCGCGGGAGACCCTACGGCGAGTCTGATGAAGAACAGGTGGGTCAGGATTCGGGCGAACGGGCAGACTTGCTACGGCCAGATAGAAGACGCCGGCCCCGGCAGCTATCACGACGCCAGCTACGTTTTCGGCTCCAACGATCAACGACCCGAAAATCGCAAGTTCAACGGTGCAGGCATGGACGTGTCCCCAGCGCTGAACGGGTGCCTACACTTCACCGACGTCAACGGGGAAACCGACACTGTCGACTGGCAGTTCCTCGCAGCAAGTGACGTCCCGGCCGGCCCGTGGACCGCGATCGTCACGACCAGCGGAACACGCTAACACCACACAACACACCTGGCGCCTGGTGCAGTTCCCCGAGGTGGCCCTGACCCTGGGGGTGGACACCTCACAAGAGAGAATGTTCACTATGGCAAGATCACGGCGGGAGTTCACTCCTGAGTACAAAGACGAGGCCGTGAAGCTGGTTTTGACTACCGGCAGAGCGGTCGCGACCGTCGCTCGAGAGCTCGGGATCAACGAGGCCACGCTGGGCCGCTGGGTGAGCGCGTTCAAGGCCCGCAACGAGACCGGTTGCGCTATCGCGGACCACATGCGCACCGACCTCATCCAGGACGCCCTCACGATGGCCATGGTGCTGCGCGGAGACCGCCCGGCGACGGTGATCTTCCACAGTGACCGTGGCACCCAATACGCGTCGGAACACCTCGATTATGGAGGTGGTTTATGGGACGTCCGAAGGAATGGATGGCCACGCAACTCGGGCGGGAGCCGATGCGGTCGCCGGGCCGGCCGCCGGGGTGGCGCCGGTCGGGACACGTTTCTTTCGTCACGCTGGTGGGATGCGAGACCTCAGCAAGGCACCGCTGTCAGGAAGGTTCTTGACCTTCGTCGAGCGTGAGGAGATCGCGATCCTGCGAGCACAGAATCTTGGTGTTCGACAGATCGCACAGGCGTTGAGTCGGTCCTCGTCGACGATCTCCCGCGAGCTACGACGCAACGCGGCCTCGCGCGGCGGCAAGGCTGAATACCGTGCCACGAGCGCCCAGTGGCACTCCGACCGGCGTGCCCGCTGGCCCAAGATGGCCAAGCTCGCGGGTAGCCCGCTGTTGCGCGAGTACGTTCAGTCCCGGTTGGATGGAACAGTGAAGCGCGCTGATGGCACGCCCGCGGCAGCTCCCGGGATCGGGGCGTGGAACGGGCGTCGACATGGGCCCCGACAGGATCGCCACTGGTCCACAGCGTGGAGCCCGGAGCAGATCGCAGGTCGGCTTAAGGTCGATTTCCCCGACGATAGGAGCATGAGAATCTCCCATGAGGCGATCTACCAGGCCCTCTACATCGAGAGTCGTGGCGCGCTGCGCCGCGAGCTGACCACGGCCTTACGCACTGGTCGGGCGTTGCGAGTGCCGCGGGCCCGCGCAAAACGCGGCAAGAGCTTCCTGTCAAAGGAAGTCATTATCGCCGCCCGGCCCGCAGAAGCCAACGACAGGGCCGTTCCCGGACACTGGGAAGGGGACCTGATCCTCGGACTAGGCGGGGTCGCGATCGGGACCCTCGTCGAACGCACCACGAGGTTCACGATGCTGTTGCACCTGCCCCCGATGGACGAGCACAAGATGATCGGCGCACAGGTCAAGAACGGGCCCGCGACAGCCGGACACGGCGCCGACGCCGTCTGTGATGCGATCGCCCGAACCATCACCGGCCTGCCCGAGACCCTGCGCAAGTCATTGACCTGGGACCAGGGCGCCGAGATGGCCCAACACGCCAGACTCCGCATCCAGGCCGGGCTGCCGATCTACTTCGCCGATCCCCACTCGCCGTGGCAGCGACCCAGTAACGATAACACCAACGGGCTGCTGCGCCAGTACTTCCCCAAAGGCACCGACTTCACCCGCTACGCCCTGGACGATCTCGACGGCGTCGCCAAGACCCTGAACGAACGCCCCCGCAAGGCACTCGGATTCAAAACGCCAGCCGAAGCGATGGACGAGCTACTGTTGTCCGCAAGCACCAGTGTTGCGACGACCGGTTGAATCTGCCCACGCTGCCGCGGTCGGAGTGTCAGATCGCGTCCTGCTCGATCCGGGGCGTCACGGCCGCGTTTGTGAGGGCGTCGGCGACGAGTTCGGTGCGCATGTGATCGGCGATGGACCAGCCGACGACTTCCGCAGCATCTCCGTGGATTCAGGGTCGGCGTTCGTCCAGAAGGCGTTGAGTACGAAGGGGGCGTACGTTCTGCGGTGCGCTCGCTTCCATTGGTGCACTGTGCGCGGCGCGACGGCAGCCTATCGATCAGATTTCGGAATCGTCGTCTAGCCCGGTGACGACGGGGAGCGTCTTCTCAGCGCTACCCGCGGAATGTGAGTGCTCTGGCTGCCGGCTACGGGTTGGCTGCGGCTTCTGGAACGACAGCTCCCCACCCACGCGCCCGCCATGTGGTCGGCCGTGGTCGGCGTACTCTTCACGAAAGAAAGCCATCCGCCAAGGCCCCATTTCCATCCGGGCGCCTGTGCGCAGGACCTGTGCACCCTCCTGCCCGCGCTCCTTCTTTGCGCCGCCGGAAACCGCCCCAAGCGGATACAGAACGTACTCATCGTTCTCGTCGTGGCGGATTTCAGCATGGAAAGACTGGAGACCCTTTAAACACAAATTCGCCTCCGGGGCCGAGCCAATGGTGGTGATGGTCGGTAGCAGGTCGAACTCAGCCGGCATCTGGCCGTTCCAGTTCTCCGAACCGACCACAAAAATCAGCCGGGGCCGTCCGGATCCCGGCGTGTAGTGCGTCGTGGTGATTTGGCGCCGGATTCTCCGATTGAAGGTCGGCACGAGTGGATACAGAGTCGGCGGCGGCAACGGCACGGAAGGTACCTGCGTGGCTCCGGCACTCCGACGCCGCAAAAGGGGTGCCAGCGCAGCCCAGCTGCCGAGCGCGATGTTTGGGGAACCTGTCAGCAGGCGCTGGATGATCGGCACGCGCACAGCGCCAATACGGATGACCAGTCCGGCGGGTCCTGACAGGGAGACGCTCAGTCCTCGCACGGCCAGGTTCGAAGCTAGGGCACGGATGTTCTTCAGCGTCGCCGTTCGGGAACGCACGAACATTTCCGGGTGATCTGAGAAGACCTCGACATCAAGTCCCTTAGCCTTGATGGTGCCGTTCATTTGCCCCGCCGGCGTCTCGGTGGCGACGTCCGTATCGGCGCCCTTCTCTCCTGGCCCCGCTAGGGAAAACGTCAGATCGATGTCCAACCGGGTTGAAATACTCATGGCTACTTGATGATCGGATCGATACCGGAACTCTCGCTCGTGGTGACCCTGAGGGTGCCGTTCAGTTTCCAGGTGGCGCGCGGGGATTCCGGCCCTATGTCACGCGGCACTTCAACCGTCATGTCGACGAAGCTGTAGTTGATCGCGGCATTCTTGCCGGTCAGGTAGGACCACATCTCCCTACCAAGATCTGTCCAGTCCTTGATATTGTGCACATCGTGGCCGACAACGGTTGCGGGATCTGCGGGGGTTTGGCTGTCAGTCACGGTATGTTCCTTCTCGCTTGTCGGCTGGAAATGGTCACTCAGTCATCAGAGATCCGACCAGACGATTAGCTCTGAATCGGAGCAAACTCGTGCACAGGGCGCGCAGCCGCCAATTGCTTCATCGGCTGCGTGCAGTCAATCGTAGTGGAGGGCGCCGTCTGGGGGAAGGGCGATGAATGTCTCCGTTAGGGTCAATACCGTTTGTCGATTTCAAACGGTGGAAGCAACAGGGGCTATTTCCTTCCTTGAGACTAGCTCGCTGAGCAGGTCAGCTGGGGTGCTGCGTTTGAGGGTTTTGCGGGGCCGCTCGTTGAGTTCAGTGGCGACTTCGAGGAGGCGTTGAGCGCTGTGGGCGTTCAGGTCGGTTCCTTTGGGGAAGTACTGACGCAGTAGGCCGTTGGTGTTCTCGTTCGAGCCGCGTTGCCAGGGCGAGGCGGGGTCGCAGAAGTAGATCGGAACGCCGGTGGCTTTGGTGATGTCCACGTGCCGGGCCAGCTCGGTTCCCTGATCCCACGTCAACGAGCGCGGCAACAGCACGGGCAGGGCGTCCAGGGCGTCGATGAGGCCGTCGTGGACTGCAGCGGAGCTGTGGCCGTTGGGCAGGTGCACCAAGACGACAAACCGGGTCGTGCGTTCAACGAGAGTCGCGATCGCCGATCCTGACGCGGATCCGACGATCAGGTCGCCCTCCCAATGGCCGGCGACCTTCCGGTCGTTGGCCTCTTTGGGGCGTTCGCTCAGCATCACCTTGTCGCGAATCTTGCCCGGCGCGTTCAGATGTTTTCCCCGTGGTTTCCTGGCTGATCGGCCCCGTCGCAGGTGCCGGTGCAGTCGCACTCCGACGTAACCGCGGCTCTGGACATAGAGGCTTTGATAGATCGACTCGTGCGAGACCTGCAGCTCGGCCTGGCCGGCGAATACGACCGCGAGGTCGTCACTGATCTGCTGCGGGCTCCAGTTCTTCCGCAACCGCTCCTCGACGGCGGCGGCAAGCAGCCGGTCGTCGAGCTTGCTCGGCTTGGGCCGGGCCGCTCTGATCACGCACCGTTTCTGAGCGGCATAGGGCCGGTAGCTGCGCGTAATCGGGTGGCGTTACGACGAAGCTCCCGGCTGATCGTCGACGCGGAGCGCCCCAAATCCCGGGCAATCGCGCGAACACCGGCCCCGCCCAGCCGCAGATCCGCGATGCGTAGACGCTCCTCTTGACCCATATAGCGCCCCGAAGAGGCCACGGCTGGAACGGGAATTCGCCCGCCAGCGGCCTTGATCCACCGATATCCCTGTCTGCGATTCACTCCCACAGACTCACACGCGGCCGCCGCCGACATCCCCTCGCGAACCCGAACCCAGAACAAGTTCTCGCGCTCCTTCAACACAACTCTCGACGCCATCAACAACACCTCACTCAAACGGTGTTGCTACGACCCCTTGAAGCCGCCCATGGGATACAAGACGTAGGAGATCATCTGTTCCCGGGCGGGGGGGGCAGGTGCTTACGAGATGAGGGCACGGGTTTTGTTACCTGCCGCTAGTCGAGACTTCCGTTACGTCGTTGCAGTAGCTGCCCATGGCCTGCTTTACCAGGGGATCCGATTCGGCAACGCCTGCGTACCGGGTCTCAGTGGTCCCGTTGGTGGCTGTCGTGCCGTCCGCAGACATATTGATGTGGGTCCACTGGATGTCGTAGAGCCCGTCACCGCGCTTCTGGGCGAGGGCACCCTCGATGAGGGTTCCGCCATTTCGGTTGTTGCACGCAACACCCGTTCCGTGCTCTCCGAAGCCGTTGAGTAAAAAGCGGTATGGCTGTCCGTCTGTGCCCATCGTTGTGACGAAGCTGCAGTTAATGAACGCGTGTAGCGACGCCGAGCGCCCGTCATCCAGTACCGTCGCGACGATGGCGGGGCCATCCAGCGGGGCGCTCCATCCGCTGTGCGCGCCGGGGCCAGCGAGATCATCGGGCAGGAGCACCGTGGCCCCGGATGCGGTATGGATGCCGTAGCTGAACGCACCGACCTCGGTGTAGAACTCGGTGTCCGGCTGTTGGTCGCCGTCGACGTCCCCGATGATCGCCGTCGTCGCGCCCGCGGGGATCGCGATGCCGTTCGGGATGCATCCCGCAGCGCCAGTAGCGCTGTTTCCGGGTGTCGACGGTGACGGCAGCGGCGACGGCGGGGAGGTCGACGAGACTGCTGACGGTGTCGCGGAGGTCGTTGGAGACGCTCCGGTCGTGGCGGGGGTGGTCGGGGCTTGAGTTGACAGCCCCGAGCCGGTGGGCGCGCAGCCCGCCAGGGCCATGCCGACGACGACCGTGAGTAGAAGAAATGTTGACTTTGACATGTAGGGAACACCGAATCTATTGAGCAACGTGCACGGGCTACACGCTGACCGTATGGGATGAAGTCGTCCCCTGGTGCACTCGTGCTGAAATGTCTCGCCGAGATATCCGGCAACCTATCCCCTAACGGACACGAAAGTGAAATGAGCCGGGCACCGGGTCCATGCCGGGACCATGACCGACCCGGCCGAGACCCGTACTCGAGACGGGGAAATAGGGCAGTCCTGGTACCCCAGTGTGCAGGCCGGTGGGCGTTGCCTTTTTTGCTTTTTCGTCTGGGGGAGTGTTCACTCCGTGCCGCCGGCGTCAAGCCGTCGTCGCAGTTTCGGCAAAACTTTCTCCTCCGCTGCGCTCCTCCAAAACTTTGGCCTGCAACCGCTCCTTGGGGCTTGACCCCGACAGCACTCCATGAGGGCGGAGAACCGCCGAAAAGGCAAAAAACGTTGAGTGAGATAGAGAACATGACCGAATACATCAGCACCAAGGACACCGCCAAGTTGGTTCGTGCCGCATTGAAGAACGCGTTTCCCGGAGTGAAGTTCAGTGTTCGCATGAGCACCGGCACCGCGGTCGCGTGGATGAACGTGAGCTACAGCGACGGACCCACAGAACTCGAAGTGCGCGCGATCACCGGCCACTACGAGGGCCGCCATTTCAACGGTATGACGGACGGCTACGACGACGCCGGAACAGTCCTAGTCGCGGGAGACGGCGAAGAGATGCCCCGTGAGGTGCTTTATTGCTGCGACGGAATCAATAGCCACCGCAACTACACCGCCGCCGGATACCGCGCAGCGCAAAACCTCATCAGCACCGACAGCGACCGAAAAGACCTAGTTCTATTCACTCCCGAGGGCAACCCCATCGACAATGCGACTTTGCCCGACGGGCTTTACGTCGCGGGTCACTACATCGAATACGTCTACAGCCCCACGCAGGTTGAACCGTCCCGGTTTTCCTGCCGCTTTCTTTCTGGTGAAAGGATTCGGATATGCCCAAGAAACACCCAACAGAGGT
>NZ_JASJVF010000093.1:0-11765 GCF_035019805.1 Cryobacterium sp. 10I1 | reverse complement strand
GGTGCCTGCCCCCACGACGCTGCCGTGCCTCAACGTCAACGGCATCGACTGGATCGAAGACGACTCCGCCGCTCCGCTCTACCGGTACACGACCTACGGCCGCACCCCGGCGAGTGAGGTCGTCATCGACTCTGGCAAGGTCAGCGGCTCGACGGTGCTCGTCGACCTGGCCGCCGTGATGGCGGTCATCCCCGCGACGGCCAAGTGCCTCGGGGCCGCCGACGTGACCCTGCCGACCGACGGCGGAACCCTCGCGCCCTGAACGACGCCTGCCGCCCCTGATCAGGCAGGAAGCGGGTCCCGCAACTCCGACCGTCCGCAGGCGGGCGAGCGCGACTGCGATCAATTCGTCGATGAGCGCGGGATAGGTGTAGCCGCTCTGAAGCCAGCACGTCGGGAACATCGAGATCGGCGTGAAGCCGGGCATGGTATTGATCTCGTTGATGACCCAGCCGGTGTCAGTCAGGAAGAAGTCGACCCGCGCCAGCCCGGCGCCGTCGATGGCGTCGAACGCCCGGATCGCCATCCGCTGCATCTCGGCGAGCTCGGCCGGGGTCAGGGCCGCAGGGCACACCAGTTCGATGCCCGCTGCCCCTAGGTACTTGGCGTCGAAGTCGTAGAAGTCACGCCCGGTGACGAGTACTTCTCCGGCGACGGATGCCCGCGACGGCTCCCCCGGACGGCCCTGCAGCACGGCCACCTCGAGTTCGCGGCCCACGAGGCCCGCCTCGATCAGGACCTTGTCGTCCTCCGCGAGGGCGGTCTCCATGGCACGGACCAGCTCGGCGGGGTCTGTGACCCGGCTCACGCCGACGCTCGACCCGGCGCGGGCCGGCTTGACGAAGGCGGGCAGCCCGAGTTCGGCGAGGGCCGCGTAGGCCATTCCCGGCGCTTCGGCCCAGTCGGCCGCAGTGATCGTGCGCCACGGTGCGACCGGAAGGGAGGCCTGCTGAAAAACGGTCTTGGTGAAGTGCTTGTCCATCCCGAGCGCCGAGGCGAGCACGCCGGATCCGACGAACGGCAGGCCGAGGAGTTCGAGGAGACCCTGGATGGTGCCGTCCTCACCGTACGGGCCGTGCAGGATCGGGAAGACGAGGTCGACGCTGCCGAGCACGCGGGCTGCGGCGCCGGGGGCGTCAACGACACGGAGCGTGCGGTCGAGGGACGATTCCGGCCAGTGCACCCGGCTGCCGTTGTCGGTGACGACGGGAAGCTCCGCTGCCGAGGATCCGAGCGCGAAGTGCGCCGGGTCATCCGCTTCGAGCACGAACGCGCCGTCGCGGGTGATCCCGATCGGGATCACGTCGTAACGCGACCGGTCAATTGCCGCCAGGACTCCGCCGGCCGTGGCGCAGCTGATCGAGTGTTCGCTTGACCGACCCCCAAAGAGCAGCGCTACCGTGAGCTTGTCCGTCATCAATTGTCCTTTCGCCCTGCGGTTCCGCCGAATCCGTGGTGAGGTGAGGGGCGATGTCCCGCGGTTTCAGCGTACCGGCCAGCACCTGCCGCACCTGTTCGACGATGGGCATGTCGACACCCTTGGCCCTGGCGAGATCGAGGATCGGTCCGACGGAGGCGAGGCCTTCCGTGGTCTGCTGCATCTGCTTGACGACATCCGCGATGCTGTAGCCCTGGCCGAGGAGCCGCCCGGCCGTGTTGTTGCGGGAGAGCGGGGACTGGCAGGTGGCGATGAGGTCGCCGAGGCCGGCGAGGCCGGCGAGGGTCTCCGGCTGGGCGCCGTATGCGACGGCGAAGTCGGTCATCTCGACGAGGCCGCGGGTGATGATCGAGGCCTTGGTGTTCTCGCCGTAGCCGACACCGTCGACGATGCCGATCGCGACGGCGATGAGGTTCTTCAGCACGCCGCCGAATTCGGTGCCGATCACGTCGGTGTTGACGTAGGAGCGGAAGTAGCTGTTGGTCGCGAGGATCGCGACGGCCTGGGCGGTCTCGAGGCTCGTCGAGGACACCACGGCGGCCGTCGGCTGCTCCCTGGCGATTTCGAGGGCGAGGTTGGGTCCGGAGATCGCGGCGATGTGGTGCGGGTCGATGGGCAGCATCTCTTCGATGATCTGGCTCATCCGCTGGCCGGAGCCGCGTTCGACGCCCTTCATGAGCGACACCAGGATCGCGTCGGGCTCGAGGAACGGTTCCATCAGGACGAGGTTCTCCCGCAGCGACTGGCTCGGGACCGAGATGAAGACCTGCTCGGCTCC
Source organism: Cryobacterium sp. 10I1 (assembly GCF_035019805.1). Lineage (NCBI taxonomy): Bacteria > Bacillati > Actinomycetota > Actinomycetes > Micrococcales > Microbacteriaceae > Cryobacterium > Cryobacterium sp. 10I1. Next base: position 9,549 of record NZ_JASJVF010000093.1, on the reverse strand, counting down.
TGCGAGGGCCTGGTCGAGGTGCGGGGTCGCGCGGAGGCCGATCGGGAGGTTGATGCCGGGAAGGTAGTCGCTGTTCCTCCGGCCCTCCGTGATCTCGCGGGCCAGTTCCGGCCGGCGGGCCCAGAGCACGACGTCGGCGCCGCCGTCGCTCAGGATCTTGGCGAAGGTCGTCCCCCAGCTTCCCGCTCCGAGCACGGCGACGCGCGTACCGACAGGGACACCCTGCCGTTGTTTAGCCTTCAAAACGGCCGGTCTCCTTCTGGTCGTGCTCGGAGGGGTTCCAGCGTTTCGCCGGGGCCTTCTCGCCGCGGAGGTCCTCGAGGAGCCCGGTGATGGCATCCATCAGGATGGCCGTGGCCTCGTTCAGGGTCGCCGTGTCGAGGCTGCGTCCCTTGAACTCGTCGAAGGACAGCGGATCGCCGATTTTCACGTGGATGGTCTTGCGGGGAAACGGGCTGATCCGTTTCGAATACCGCGGCATCAGGTCCTGGGTGCCCCAGTGGGCGATCGGCACGATCGGGATGCCCTGCTCGAGTGCGATCCGCACGGCACCGGTCTTCCCGCGCATCGGCCAGAGCTCGGGGTCGCGGGTGAGCGAACCCTCGGGGTACACGATGACCATCTGGCCGCGCTCGACGAGCCGCCTGGCGGCCTTGACCGGTTCGTTGCCACGCGCGACCCCGCCCCGTTCGACGGGGATCTGGCCGGACTTGCGCAGCAGCCAGCCGAGTACGGGGATCTTGAAGACGGATGCCTTCGCCATGAACCGGGGAGCACGCCCGAGCTTCCACGCGAGTGCGCCGACGACGATCGGGTCGATTTCACTGAAGTGATTCGGCGACAGCACGAACGCCCCGGTCTGCGGGAACTTCCGGACGTCGGTCACCCGGTACCGCACCGCAAGGTTGACCGCAGGGAGCACGATCGTCGCGAGGATCCAGAACACCGACGGCTGTGTGGTTTCCTTGCGCACCCTCACCGGTTTCGCGGACGGATCGGGTTCGACGGACGGTTCGGATGACGGACTTGCTCCATTGACTGGCACAGGGCCATTATCCTTCGAGATCGAAGTCCGCCCCCAACAGCCGCAGCTTCGTGATGAAGTTTTCGTAGCCACGGCTGATGATTCCCACGTTGCTGACCGTCGAGGTGCCCTCGGCGGTGAGCGCCGCGATCAGGTGGCTGAAGCCGCCGCGCAGGTCGGGAACCTCGATGTCGGCGCCGTGCAGCTTCGTCGGCCCCGCGATGACGGCGGAGTGGTTGAAGTTGCGCTGTCCGAAGCGGCACGGGTGGCCGCCGAGGCATTCGCGGTGGATCTGGATCGTCGCGCCCATCTCGACGAGGGCGTCGACGAAGCCGAAGCGTTGTTCGTAGACGGTTTCGTGCACGATCGACACGCCGTGGGCGTGGGTGAGGGCGATCACGAGCGGCTGCTGCCAGTCGGTCATGAAGCCGGGGTGCACATCCGTTTCGATGACGACGGGCTTGAGGTCGCCGCCCGGGTGATAGAAGCGGATGCCGTCGTCGTGGATCTCGAAGGCGCCTCCGACCTTACGGAACACGTTGAGGAAGGTCAGCATCTCGGACTGGCGTGCGCCGCCGACGAAGATGTCACCGTCGGTCGCGAGCGCGGCTGCCGCCCAGCTCGCGGCCTCGTTCCGGTCGAAGAGCGCCCGGTGGTTGAAGCCCTCGAGTCGTTCGACGCCCTCGATGCGGATGACCCGGTCGGTGTCGACCGTGATGATCGCACCCATCTTCTGCAGGATGTTGATCAGGTCCATGATCTCGGGCTCGATCGCCGCGCCCTTGAGCTCGGTGATGCCCTCGGCGCGTACGGCGGTGAGCAGGACCTGCTCCGTCGCCCCGACGCTCGGGTACGGGAGGGAGACCTTGGCCCCGTGCAGGCCGTTCGGGGCCGACATGCGGATGCCGTTGGGCTGCTTGTCGACGACGGCGCCGAACTTGCGCAGCACCTCGAGGTGGTAGTCGATCGGCCGGTCGCCGATGCGGCAGCCGCCGAGGTCGGGGATGAACGCCTCGCCGAGGCGGTGCAGCAGCGGTCCGCAGAACAGGATCGGGATGCGGGAGGACCCCGCGTGCGCGTCGATCGCGGCGAAGTGCGCGCTCTCGACGTCGACGGGGTCGAGCAGGAGTTCTCCGGGCTCTGGCCCGTCGGTCACCTTGACGCCGTGCACCGCGAGCAGCTCGCGCACGATGCGCACGTCGCTGATGTTGGGCACGTTCTTCAGGATGCTCGGGCTCTCGCCGAGCAGGGAGGCGACCATGGCCTTGGTGACCAGGTTCTTCGCGCCCTTGAGTTCGATCCGGCCGATCAGCGGGATGCCGCCGCGAATCGTGATCTTGTCGCCTTTCAGCCCCACAGCGGCCCCCCAGCTCTGTGCGTTCTCACGGTTTTGTTCGTCTTCGAGGAGCTGCGCCTTCACGGCTGCGTCTTCACGATTCTGGGCGATCTCGCTGATGGTACTCACAAATTTACCTGCCTTGCGGGGAGAGTACGGGGCCGCCACGGCTCCCGATGGGATTCGAATTCTGCGATCCGCGCTTCATCACGCAGGGTCAGGCCAATGTCGTCGAGGCCTTCGAGCAGGCGCCAACGGGTGTAGTCGTCGACCTGGAATGGCACTGTGAAATCGCCGACGCGTGCTGTACGCGCTACCAGATCGACGGTGAGTTCTATTCCCGGGTCGGCCTCGATGATGCTCCAGAGCTTCTGGGCATCGTCCTCGGTGATCTGCGCGGCAAGGAGGCCCTGTTTGCCGGCATTGCCGCGGAAGATATCGCCGAACCGGGGGCAGAGCACCACGTCGAAGCCGTAGTCGCGCAGCGCCCAGACGGCGTGTTCGCGAGACGATCCCGTGCCGAAGTCCGCGCCGGCGACGAGAATGCGCGCGCCCGCGTACTCCGGCCGGTTCAGCACGAATTCGGGGTCCGTTCGCCAGGCGGCGAAGAGCGCGTCCTCGAAACCGGTCTTGGTGACGCGTTTGAGGTAGACGGCGGGGATGATCTGGTCCGTGTCGACGTTGGAGCGGCGCAGCGGCAGGGCGATGCCCGTGACGGTTGTGAACTTGTCCATGGTCAGAGTGCTCCATCCAGTGCCGGTGCCGCAGCAGGGGCCAGTTCGGCCGGGATCGCGTCGGCGGGGACGAGGCCGTCCGCGACGAGGTCCCACGGGCTCGACAGCGTGCCGCGGATGGCGGTGGCCGCCGCGACGAGCGGGGAGACCAGGTGGGTGCGTCCGCCCTTGCCCTGGCGGCCCTCGAAGTTGCGGTTGCTCGTCGAGGCGCAGCGTTCGCCGGGGGCCAGCTGGTCCGGGTTCATGCCGAGGCACATCGAGCAGCCCGCGAATCGCCATTCGGCACCGAAATCGGTGAAGACCTTGTCGAGGCCTTCCGCCTCCGCTTCGATGCGAACCCGGGCGGACCCGGGGACCACCAGCATCCGCACGCCGGGGGCGAGCGTCTGCCCGCGCACGATGTCGGCGGCGGCACGCAGGTCTTCGACGCGGCTGTTGGTGCACGAGCCGAGGAACACGGTGTCGACCCGGATGTCCTTCATACGAGTGCCGGCCGCGAGGTCCATGTATTCGAGGGCACGCTCGGCGGCGGCGCGCTCGTTGGCGTCGGCGACGTCGGCCGGGTCAGGCACGGTCTCGCTCAGCGAGACGCCCTGGCCGGGGTTGGTGCCCCAGGTCACGAAGGGCTCGAGGGTGTCGGCGTCGAGAACGACCTCCGCGTCGAACACGGCGCCCTCATCGGTCGCGAGGGTCTCCCAGTACGCGACCGCGTCGTCCCAGTCCTGACCGGCCGGCGCGTGGGCGCGACCCTTCAGGTAGGCGTACGTCGTCGCATCCGGTGCGACCATGCCCGCGCGGGCGCCCGCCTCGATCGACATGTTGCAGATGGTCATGCGGCCCTCCATCGAGAGGGCGCGGATGGCGCTGCCGCGGTATTCGAGCACGTAGCCCTGTCCGCCGCCGGTGCCGATCTTCGCGATCACGGCGAGGATGACGTCCTTGGCGGTGACGCCGGGGCGCAGGGCGCCTTCGACGGTGATGGCCATGGTCTTGAACGGCTGCAGGGGCAGGGTCTGGGTGGCCATGACGTGTTCGACCTCGCTCGTGCCGATGCCGAGGGCCATCGCCCCGAAGGCGCCGTGCGTGGAGGTGTGCGAGTCGCCGCAGACGACGGTGATGCCCGGTTGGGTGAGCCCGAGCTGGGGTCCGACGACGTGCACGATGCCCTGCTCGATGTCACCGAGCGAGTGCAGCCGCACGCCGAATTCCTCGCAATTGCGGCGGAGCGTCTCGATCTGGGTGCGGCTCGTCAGGTCCTTGATCGGCCGGTCGATGGCGAGCGTCGGAGTGTTGTGATCCTCGGTCGCGATCGTCAGGTCCGGTCGGCGCAGCGGCCGGCCGGCGAGGCGCAGCCCATCGAAAGCTTGCGGGCTCGTGACCTCGTGCACGAGGTGCAGGTCGATGTAGATGAGATCCGGGGTTCCGTCGGAACCCTTGCTGACCAGGTGTTTGTCCCAAACCTTCTCGGCCAGGGTCCGCGGGCGTTCGCCGGACATCGATGCGTTAGTCATGTGTGTGCGTCTTCCTCAAGATTTGATGGCAGCCAACGACAGTCTCCGCGACGAGGGAGGCCTCAGAATTGGGACTCGTCGCGGCAGATAAGAAGGAGTCGACCGAACAGCACCCGGACAGGCTAACACTTCGCGCCGAGTCTTCGCCGAAGGTCACGACGGTGACACGACCGATTCGACGAAGACGACCGTGACATTGTCGTGCCCGCCGCGCGCGAGCGCCTCGTCGACGAGGGCGTCCACAACGGCCTGCTGGCCGTTGGCCTGCTGCTCGGCGAGGAGCCTCGAGATGTCGTCAGGCTCGAGCTCCTTGGTGAGGCCGTCGGAACAGATCAGGAAGGCACGGTGACCGGATGCCGGCACGAGCCAGACGTCAGCGTCGACGAACTCATCGGTTCCGATCGCCCTCGTGATGATGTTCCGTTCGGGGTGCAGTTCGGCGGACCGAGGCGTGATCAGTCCCGCGTCGACGAGTTCCTGCACCGCGGAGTGGTCGACGGACAGCTGGGCGAGGTGAACCCCGTCCCACGTGTAGATGCGGGAGTCGCCCACGTTGAAGGCCATCCAGTGCAGGCCGATGTCCGCACCGGCATCGACGAAGGCAACCCCGGCCAGCGTCGTGCCGCTCACCGCGGTTCCGAAGTCCTCCGCGCCGCTCAGGTCACGCACCGCGTCGTTGGACGAGTGGATGGCGTCGAGGATGCGCTCGGGGGTTGAAGGACGGCCAACCTCGATGTGTTCTTCGAAGACTCTCAGGACGGTCTGGCTCGCCTCGTCGCCGTGGGCGTGCCCGCCCATCCCGTCGGCCACGAGAAAGACCGGAGAGTGCGCCATGAAGCTGTCCTCATTGAGCTGCCGGACCTGGCCGACCTCGCTGCGCGCGCCGACGGTGAACGAGACCGTCACCGTTGGGAGGGTCATCGTGTCTGCGCTCTGGACCAAGCCGGTACTCCCTCGTGCTGCGGCGCGTGTTCCGAGCCGACCCGATCGCGCCTCGACGAGGCGTCAGAGACCCACGGTACCAATTCGGGGGGGACTTTTCGCGCCGCCAGGACACGTCGCGCCCGCGCTATTCCTTCGTGGTGAGCGACAGTTCCTCGCCGAGACTGTGGCCGCGGGCGCGGGCGTCCCGGTTCGCCTTGATCAGGCTCGCGACCGTGGCGACGGCCATCGAGACCACGATCACGCCGAGCGACGTCCAGGTGTCGATCTCCGGCGCCCAGCCCACACCATGGCCGCCGTTGATGAACGCGACCTCATTGGTGTGGAGCGCGTGCGAGACGAGCTTGACTCCGATGAAGAACAGGATGAAGGCGATGCCGTACTTGAGGTACCCGAGCCGTTCGAGCAGGCCGCCGAGCAGGAAGTAGAGCTGCCGGAGTCCCATCAGGGCGAAGACGTTGGCCGTGAACACGATGAACGGGCTCGTCGTGATCCCGAAGATGGCGGGGATCGAGTCGAGGGCGAACACGAGGTCCGTCGTGCCGATTGCGATGAAGACGATCAGCATCGGGGTGAAGACCCGGCGTCCCTTGACGGTGGTGCGGATCTTCGAACCGTCGAAGGTCGGGGAGATCCGCAGGCGGCGACGGATCATCTTCACGAACGCGTTGTCGGCCTCGTTCGCGTCCGGTTCCTTGGCGACGGCCTGATGCACGGCCGTATAGAGAAGGAAAGCGCCGAAGATGTAGAAGATCCAACTGAAGTTCTCGATGAGGGACGCCCCGAGAAGGATGAAGATCAGGCGCAGGACGAGCGCGATGATGATGCCCACCATCAGTACTTCCTGCTGGTATTTCCGCGGCACGGAGAATCTCGCCATGATGATGACGAAGACGAAGAGATTGTCGATGCTGAGGCTGTACTCGGTGAGCCAGCCGGCGAGGAACTGACCGGCGTGTTCGGCATCGGCCAGGAGCAGCATCGCAAGCGCGAACAGCAGGGCGAGCACGACGTAGAAGACGACCCACAGGCTGGCCTCGCGCATCGAGGGCACGTGCGGGCGCTTGTACACGATCAGCAGGTCGCCGACCAGGACCAGGGTCAGGATGACCAGGGAGCCGATTTCGAACCAGAGGGGAAGGGCGAGATCCACGGAGGGGCCTTTCGAGGAGAGGGAGGGCAGGCAGAGAACCTGAAAGTCTCTCCCGCGACAAAAGATGCCGCCGATCCGACCGGAACCCCTGCACTGCGGTCCGTGTTGACGATCAGATCACTAAACCCAGTGGGCTTTGAGGGATACTCCCCTTCACGGGGGTAAGCCTAGCGGATTTCCGTGCCGAATCCGACGGACCGCGCCATAATGTGCCTGCGCCGGAGAGTGGCGCGCACTCTCGAGAGGCACGGACCCGATGGCGCAGATCGAAACCCCCGAGCAGCAAATCGAACGACTTTCGGCCCAGGTCGCGCACTTGCAGGCCCGGCTGCAGCCCGCACCGCCGAGCACTCCCGGCGTGTCTGAACCCACCAAGGCATCGCTCCGGCTGCGCGCATTCTTTGCCGCGCTCCTGATCGCCGTCGGCGTCATTCTCGCCCCGGTCGCCGTCGTCGCCGCGTGGACCAAAACCGAGGTCACCGACACCGGCCGATTCGTGGCCACCCTGTCGCCTCTTGCGGATGACCCGGCATTCCAGGCGTTCCTCGTTGACCAGATCTCCACGGTGATCGACGACCAGGTCGACTTCGAGAGCATCGCAACGGACCTGTTCGACGGAATCGCCCAGCTCAACCTGCCGCCGAGGGCCCAGACAGCCCTCGGCCTGCTCAAGCAGCCGGCCATCGAGGGTGCGCGGTCGCTGGTCCGCACGGCGACACAGCGGCTGATCGCTTCGGACGCCTTCGCGAACATCTGGGAGCAGACCCTGCGGGTCAGTCATTCCCAGGTCATCGCGGCGCTTCAGGGCGATACGGGCGGGCCGCTCACCATCGGAACCCAGGGTGAGGTCGGCATCCAGCTGGCGCCGCTCATCGCCGCGGTGAAGAGCGCCCTTGTCGCCCAGGGCTTCGCTCTCGCCGATCGGATCCCGGAGATCAACCGCACCATCCAGGTCGCCCAGTCCGACTCCCTTGTCCAGGCACGGGTCGCCTACCAGCTCCTCGACGTCCTGGGGTTCGTGCTGCCGTGGGTGAGCCTGGTCCTCCTGGCGGCCGGTGTCGTCGTGGCCAGGCGGAAGGCACGGGCGCTGATCTGGGCGGGTCTCCTGCTCGCGCTCTCGATGGCCGTGCTGGCGACGGGAATCTCCGTCGGGCGCATCCTCTTCGCAGGCTCCGTCTCGCCGCAGTACCTGCCCCGGGATGCCGCACTCGCCACCTACGACGCGATCGTGCCGTTCATCAGCGCGACGGCGCTGGCTGTGGGGACCGCAGGCGTGACCGTCGCCGTGGTGGCGTACCTGGCCGGGCCCTTCCGCGGCGCGATCGTGGTCCGCCGGCTGACCGTGGACTCTGCCAGGAGCATCCGCTCGTCGGCGGAACGTCGAGGAGGAACCACGGGACCGTTCGGGGTCTGGCTGTACTCCGTGCGGCGATACGCGCGGGTCGTCGTTGCGCTTGTGGCCGGGGCCGTCGTGCTGTTCGTCCGCCCGCTGTCGCCGGGCGTGATCATCGGCACCGCCGTCACCGCCCTCGTCGCGATCCTGCTGATCGAGCTCCTCCAGCGCCCGCCAGCGGATGGCGTTGCCGCAAGCCTGTAGCCTTCGACCGTGAACGTTGAGAGCACGGATGAGACCACGGGCGAGACCACGAGCGAGACCATCGCGGAGACCTCAGGTCCGGGCGGCTCCTCGCCTGCCACGGTCTCCCGGCCGCCGGTAGCGGCCCGCCGTGCCCGCATTGCGGTCGGCGTGCTCTTCTTCACCAACGGCGCGATCTTTGCGAACCTGTTGCCGCGCTATCCCGAGATCAAGGCCGACCTCGGCCTCACGAACGCGGAATTCGGCTTCGCGGTCGCCGCATACCCGCTCGGCGCGCTCATCGCCGGGTTGACGGCCGGGATGCTCGTGCGCCGGTTCCGCTCCTCCCGGGTGGCGATCGTCGCCACGGTGTTCACCGCGGTCGGCATCCTGCTTGCCGGGGTGGCCCCGGCCTGGCTTCCGCTCGCGGCCGGGTTGTTCCTAGCCGGCGCGATGGACTCGATCACCGACGTCGCCCAGAACTCACACGCGCTGCGGGTGCAGCGACTGTACAAACGCTCCATCCTCAACTCGTTCCACGCTGTCTGGAGCATCGGTGCGGTATCCGGCGGCGCACTCGGGTCCCTCGCCGCCGGGCTCGGCATTCCCCTGGCCGTGCACCTCACGCTCTCCGCCGTGCTGTTCAGCCTCCTGGCCGTGCTGTCGTACCGCATGCTCCTGTCCGGCCCCGAACCGGACGAGGCGCGCGCCGCCAGTGCTCCGGCCGGAGTGCAGACGCGCACCGGACGGACGGTAGGCGTGCTGGCGAAATACGCGGTGCTCCTCGCCCTCGTGCTCATCGCGGCGTCCGGGGCCATCGTCGAGGACGCCGGCAGCTCCTGGTCGGCCATCTACCTCTCCGTCGACCTCGGCGCATCAGCCTTCGTCGCGGGCCTCGGCTTCATCGCGCTCCAGGGCATGCAGTTCATCGGGCGGATGCTCGGCGATCGGCTCGTCGACCGGTTCGGCCAGCGCGCGGTCGCGAGAACGGGCGGGGTGATCGTCTGTGTCGGCATGGGAAGCGCCCTCCTGGTCCCGTCGGTCCTGGGCACCGTGGTTGGATTCGGCCTCGCCGGACTCGGGGTCGCGACCCTGATCCCGGCGGCCATGCATGCGGCGGACGAACTTCCTGGCTTCCGCCCTGGCTCCGGGCTGACGATCCTCGCCTGGCTTCTCAGGGTCGGTTTCCTCGTCTCGCCGCCCGTGGTCGGCGCGCGTGACGTCGAAGGCCTCCGCGGTCTTGCGGATGCCGCACAGGTCGAGTTTCTTGGCC
>NZ_JASJVF010000092.1:0-11976 GCF_035019805.1 Cryobacterium sp. 10I1 | reverse complement strand
GGCCTGCTCTAGGCGCGGGGCTACTCCTCGTGGGGGCGGTCGGGGCCGTCCTCGCGCAGCAGGTCTTCGAGTGCCTGGTCGACCTCGTCGAGTTCGGGTTCCGTGCCCGCCGCGACGCTCGCGGCCGTGCTCGTCAGCCGCGCGACGAGCGCCTTCGGGTCGTCGAGGTCCGCTGACGTCGGCAGAAGGTCGGGGTGCGCCCAGAGCGCGTCACGACCGTCGTTACCGACGGCATCCGTCACGGCCTGCCACATCGCGGCGGCCTCGCGCAGCCTGCGCGGACGCAGCTCGAGCCCGACGAGGGTCGAGAACGCGGACTCGGCCGGACCACCCGAGGCGCGACGGCGCTTGACGGTCTCGTTGATGGCATCGGCGCGGGGGAGCCTGCTCGTGGCCTCGACGGTCACGACGTCGACCCAGCCTTCGACGAGCGCGAGCATCGTCTCGAGCCTCGCGAGGGCGGCGAGCTGGGTCTCCGACTTCGGCGGGATCAGCGATCCGTTCAGGATCGCCTGCCGCAGTTCCTCGGGGTTGGACGGGTCGAAGCCCTCGGCGAGTTCTTCGAGACGCCCTGAGTCGATGCTGATGTCGTGGGCGAAGTCGGTGATCGAGCTGATCAGCCGCAGGCGCAGCCAGCGCGAATGCCGGAACAGCCTGGCGTGGGCGAGTTCCCGCACGGCAAGGTAGATCTGAACCTGGTCGATCGGCACGTCGAGGTCTTCGCCGAAGGCCGCGACGTTCTGCGGCACGAGGGCGGCCTGCTGGTCGGTCATGAGCGGGATGCCGATGTCGCCTCCTGAGACGACCTCGCTCGCGAGCTGGCCGACGACCTGGCCGAGCTGCATGGCGAAGAGGGTGCCTCCGATGCTGCGCATCATCTTGCTCGCGCCGGCCATCATGCCCTTGAGCTCCTCCGGCGCCTGGTCGGTGAGGACCTTGGTCAGGGAATCGGAGATGCTGTTCGCGACCGGCTCCGCCAACTGGGTCCAGACCGGCATGGATTCCGTGACCCACTCCTTGCGGGTGAGAAGGCGCGGGACCACCGTGAGTTCGGCGATGTCGGTCACCTCGTCGAGCCAGAGCGCAGCAATGTGGAACGCCTGGTCGAGGGCGGCGTGCTCGGCGGGAGTCACCGAGACCTGGCTCTCGGCCGCCTTGTTCTGGCCCTGCGTGAGCGCTGCGTCCCAGCTGATGCCGCCCTCGCCGTTGCCGCGGAGGGCACCCTGCAACTGCTGCATGAGAGCGTTGATGCTGGCCGGGTCTGCCGGCAGGCCGGCGGCTCCGGCGAGCTGGCTCGGATCGATGGAGGACTTGCCCGACAGGATGTCGCGCAACATGTCCCGGAATTCGTCTTCCGGGTTGGGACCCTCGTCGGGTCGGGAGTCGTCGGGCACTTCAGGCACCTCTCAGTCGCTTGCTTCTACGCTAGTCCGAGACGCCCGGCCCGAACTGGGAAATGACCTACGCTGAGAGGTCTGGTGTCCGCTTGCCGCGAACGCCCGGCATAACCTGGAAGGAGCCCGGTGGCCCTCTTCACCGACGACCCGACGCCATCCGACTCCGGCACCACCTGGGAAGAGCGATCGCCGCGCTCCCGGCGGGCAAGCAAGGCCGGTTGGATCGTGCTCAGCATCGCCCTGGCCTGCGGCATCATCCTCGGCGTCACCCCGGCCCCATACGTGATCGAGAAGCCGGGCCCCGTCTACAACACCATCGGCTCGACCATCTCTGAGGACGGTGCGGACAGGCCCCTGATCACCATCGACGGCGCGGAGACCTTCCCGACCGACGGAACGCTGGACATGCTCACCGTGTCCCTCGTCGGCAACCCGGACAACCGCCCGAGCTGGCTCAAGGTCGCCGGAGCGTGGCTGGATTCCAGCCAGGCCGTCATCCCGATCGAGGCGGCGTTCCCCTCGAACACCACGACGCAGCAGCGCGACGAGGAGAACACCGCGCAGATGGTCAACTCCCAGCAGGATGCGATCGCCGCCGCCCTGACGAACCTCGGCTACACCTACCCGACGATCGTCTCGGTTGTTTCGCTGCCCGACGGTTCGCCGGCGACGGGCGTCCTCAAAGCGGACGACCAGATCGCCACCGTCAACGGCGCCGCCGTCACCGACATCGCCTCCCTCCGTGCCGCGCTCACGGCGAACGGCGCCGGCGTTCCGGCCACTGTCGGCATCGTGCGCGGCGGCGTCGCGCAGGACCTCACGGTCACCCCCGTCGACTCGGACGGCTCCGCGATCATCGGGATCAACGTGAAGACCGAGTATCAGTTCCCGTTCACGGTCACCATCCAGCTCGACCAGGTCGGCGGCCCGAGCGCCGGCATGATGTTCGCGCTCGGCATCATCGACAAGCTCACCCCCGGGCTCCTCCAGGGCGGCGAGAACGTCGCGGGCACCGGCACGATCGATCAGGCGGGCACGGTCGGCCCGATCGGCGGCATCCGCCAGAAACTCGCAGGCGCCCGGAGCGCCGGAGCAGACTGGTTCCTCGCCCCCGCGGACGACTGCGACGAGGTCACCGGGCACATCCCGGACGGTCTCACGGTCTTCTCGGTCACGACCCTCGACCAGGCACTCACCGCGCTGGACGCCATCAAGTCCGGGGCGGACACGAGCGCACTCCCGCACTGCCCCGTGCAATAACGGGGGATACCCCAGCGGCCTTGCAGGGAACTCTGAGCCGGCTTGGGGCCGGCTGGCAGGCCTGCTCCCAGAACCCCTGTCTAGAATGAGGCCTGACCGCCGATTTACAGACCAAGAGGCCCATTCGTGACGTCACAATCCACCGGAAACGCTCCTCGCAGGAGTCGTGCCCCCCTCGCCATTACGGCCGCCATCATCGCGGGGCTGGTGATCCTGTTCTTTGTGTTCGCCGGCCTGTACGCCGATGTGCTCTGGTTCAACCAGCTCGGCTTCCTGAGCGTACTGACCACCCAGTGGGCGGCAGGAGCCGCTCTCTTCTTCGTGGGCTTCCTCGCCATGGCGATCCCGGTCTTCGTCAGCATCCAGATCGCCTACCGGATGCGTCCTGTCTACGCGAAGCTCAACTCGCAGCTCGACCGCTACCAGCAGGTCATCGAGCCGCTCCGCCGCCTCGCCATGTACGGCATCCCCGCTCTGCTCGGCCTTTTCGCCGGCGTCGCGGCCGCCACCCGCTGGCAGGTCGTGCTGATGTGGCTGAACCGCACCGACACCGGCACCACCGATCCGCAGTTCCACCTCGACGTGTCGTTCTACCTGTTCGACCTGCCGTTCTTCCAGGCGTTCCTCGGCTTCGCATCCGCCGTCGTCCTCATCTCGGCCATCGTCGCGATCGCGACCACCTACCTGTACGGGTCGATCCGGGTCAGCGGCCGCGAAATCCTCGTGTCCAAGGCCGCTCGCGTCCAGATCGCCGTCACGGCGAGTCTCTACCTGGTCCTGCAGGCGCTCAGCATCTGGCTCGACCAGTATTCGACGCTCACCAGCACGAACGACCTGATCACCGGTGCCGGCTACACCGACACCCACGCCACCATCCCCGGACGGGCGATCCTCGCCGGCATCGCCGCCGTCGTCGCCATCCTCTTCCTCGTCACGGCGATCATCGGTCGCTGGCGCCTCCCCGTGATCGGCACGGCGCTCCTCATCGTGACAAGCCTCCTGCTCGGCTCCCTCTACCCGTGGGTCGTGCAGCGCTTCCAGGTCGACCCGAGCGCGAAGTCCCTCGAGGCCGAGTACATCCAACGGAACATCGATCTCACCCGGAACGCATACGACCTCTCCGGTGTCACCGAGGTCCCGTACAACGCGACGACGACCGCAGAGCCAGGGGCACTCCGGGCGGACGCGACGACGACCGCCAACATCCGGATCCTCGACCCGGCCCTCGTGAGCGACGCCTTCTCGCAGCTGGAACAGTTCAAGCAGTATTACCAGTTCCCGAAGAACCTCGATGTGGACCGGTACACGATCGACGGCAAGTCCCAGGACACCGTCGTCTCCGTCCGTGATCTCAAGCTGTCCGGGCTCAACGCCGGGAACACCTGGGTGAACTCGACGATCGTCTACACCCACGGGTACGGCGTCGTCGCGGCATACGGCAACCAGCGCTCGGCAGACGGCCAGCCCGTGTTCCTCGAGTCCGGCATCCCGACGACCGGATCGCTCGGAACTTACGAGCCGCGGATCTACTTCGGTGAGAACTCACCGACCTACTCGATCGTCGGGGCCGCGGCGGACAGCAAGCCCGTCGAGCTCGACTATCCGTCCGGCACCGATGGCGCCCAGCAGACCTACACGACGTTCACCGGCAACGGCGGTCCGAAGCTCGACAACGCGTTCAACAAGCTCATCTATGCGCTGAAGTTCCAGTCCGAGCAGATATTCCTCGCCAACGACGTCAACGACCAGTCGCAGATCCTCTACGACCGCGACCCCGTCACGCGCGTGCAGAAGGTCGCCCCCTACCTGACCCTCGACTCCTCCGCATACCCCTCTGTCGTCGACGGCCGGGTCAAGTGGATCGTCGACGGCTACACGACGAGCGCGGACTACCCGTACTCGACACCGGTCGGCCTGAGCGACGCCATCACGGACACCGAGACGCCCGCACAGCCGTTCGCGCTCGACAAGATCAACTACATGCGCAACTCGGTCAAGGCAACGGTCGACGCCTATGACGGCTCGGTCACCCTCTACGCGTGGGATACCACGGACCCGATCCTGAAGACGTGGCAGAAGATCTTCCCGTCCACGGTCAAGCCCATGAGCGATATGAGCGGCCAGCTGATGAGCCACGTCCGGTACCCGGCCGACCTCTTCAAGGTGCAGCGCCACATCCTGAGCCAGTATCACGTGACAGACCCCGGCTCGTTCTACTCGCACGACGACGCGTGGACGACGCCGAACGACCCGGTGTCGCCGTCGACGAACACGACTCTCCAGCCCCCGTACTACCTCACGATGCAGGTGCCCGGTTCGGAGAAACCGGCATTCACCCTGTACTCGACCTTCATCCCGGACGCGACGGGTACCACGAGCCGGAACGTGCTCACCGGGTACCTCGCCGTCGACTCGGATGCCGGCGCGACCGACGGAGTCAGATCGGCGGAATACGGAAAGCTCCGCCTGCTCACCCTGCCGAAGGCGAACACGGTGCCTGGCCCCGGTCAGGTGCAGGCGAAGTTCAACGCCGACCCGACGGTATCGACCCAGCTCAACCTGTTGAAGCAGGGCCAGTCGAAGGTGCTCAACGGCAACCTGCTGACGCTGCCCGTCGGTGGCGGGCTCCTGTACGTGCAGCCGGTCTACGTGCAGTCGACGGGTGAGACCAGCTACCCGCTGCTGCAGAAGGTTCTCGTGGCCTTCGGTGACCAGATCGCCTTCGAGGACACCCTGAACAAGGCGCTCGACGTGCTCTTCGGCGGCAGTTCGGGTGCGCAGGCCGGTGACACTTCGGTGCCGACCACCGGAACGACGACGCCGACGACAGGCGGCACCACGACACCCTCGACGACGACGGGCAACCCGGCAACGGATGCCCAGCTCCAGGCGCTCCTGGCCGTCGCCAAGCAGGCTATTGCCGACAAGCAGGCGGCGCTGACCGCCGGCGACTTCGCGGCCTACGGTGTGGCGGACAAGAAGCTCTCCGACACCGTCGCGAGCATGCTCGCCCTGCTGGGCCAGTAGCAGACAGCAGCACCGGCCGCGGACAGCATCCGTGGTCGTGACGGCCGGTTCCCCTCGGGGAGCCGGCCGTCCGTGCGTGTGGCACAACGCACGAGCGCCGGCACAGAACCCGCGCAGCATGCACGGCGCCGCGTGGTTCGACTGGGCCTCAAGGCTGTGATAAGCTACTTCTTGTAGCGCGGGGTGGAGCAGTTCGGTAGCTCGCTGGGCTCATAACCCAGAGGTCGTAGGTTCAAATCCTGCCCCCGCAACAGATGCCCCCGGAACCGTAAGGTTCCGGGGGCTTTTTTCATACCCGGAACCGATACCCTCGGTGGATGACCTGCCCCACGACCCGGCCCCTGGCCTACGCCGAGACCGGGCATGCCTGAATGTTCACCGTCGACAGGGACGATCCTGCGCGACCGGACGTCCATCGGCTGCTCGACGAGCATCTTGCGGATATGTTCGCCTCCTCGCCGGCCGAGAGTGTCCACGCCCTCGACCTCGAAGCCCTGTCCGCACCGGAGATCCGATTCTGGACCGCTCGGGAAGGCGGCACCCTGGTCGGCTGTGGGGCCCTGAAAGAGCTGACGAGTGACCACGCCGAGCTCAAGTCCATGCGCACAACGCGGGAGGCGCGCGGTCGCGGAGTGGCGGCCGGGCTCCTCTCGCACATCCTCGACGACGCACTCCACCGGCGCATCGGGCGCGTCAGCCTGGAAACCGGGACCCAGGACTCTTTCGCCCCGGCCCGGCGGCTGTACCTGCGCGCCGGCTTCGTCGAATGCCCGCCGTTCGCCGGGTACACCCTCGACCCCAGCAGCGTCTTCCTGACCATCCGGCTCGCTCGGGAGTGAGCCTTACTCCGGTGGGCCGCCGGTGATCGGTCAGTGGATCGCAGCGAGCAGAATGCCGACGCCGACGAAGAGAACTCCGAAGATGCGGTTGAGTACCCGCTGGCCGCGCGCGTCCCTGGTGAAGCGCTGGAATGACCGCGCCGTTCCCGCGAAGAAGAGCCACATCACGAGCACGTCGATCACGATCACCGTGGCTGCCGCGATCAGGTATTGCGGGAGCGCGGGGCGGTCGAGCCGGATGAACTGGGGGAGGAAGGCCAGGAAGAAGACGATCGCCTTCGGATTGAGCAGGTTCACCCACAGGCCGCGACGGAACATCGACCAGCGCGGCTCGTCACGGAGAGCCCGGGCGCTCTCGGCGTCCAGGCTCGGCTTCGCGAGGAACTGCCGAATGCCCAGGTAGACGAGGTACGCGGCGCCCGCATAGCGGATGATGTTGAATGCGACAGGCGAATTGGCGACGAGCAGCCCAACGCCGAGGGCAACGATCGTGATGTGCACGACCAGTGCAGCCTGTTGGCCGAGGATGCCCCAGATGGAGCGGCGGAACCCGGAATTGAGGGCATTGCTCATGGTGTTGATCGCCCCAGCCCCGGGCGTGAAACTGATCAGCGCACCCGCACCCACGAGGGCCAGCCAGAGGGAGAATTGCACCGCTCCAGCCTAGGGCCTGCCTGAACCCGTGGATTGCGGTGGGTTGTGTCAGAATCGACCCGTTCCCCGACGTCGTTGTCCGAGAGAGATGAGTGCCATGAGCGAAGTACCCGTTGTCCCGCACTGGATCGATGGCGCCGAGCACGCCGGGGTGTCCGGCCGTACTTCTCCGGTCTTCGACCCGGCCCTCGGCACCATCACGAAAGACGTCCCCCTCGCCGACGCCGGCGAGATCGAAGCCGCCGTCGCATCCGCCAAAGCCGCGTTCCCGGCGTGGCGCGACCTGTCGATCGCCAAGAGGCAGTCGATCATCTTCACGTTCCGCGAACTGCTCAACGCCCGCAAGGGTGAGCTGGCCGAGATCCTCACGAGTGAACACGGCAAGGTGCTCTCCGATGCCCTCGGCGAGATCACGCGGGGGCTCGAGGTCGTCGAATTCGCCTGCGGCATCCCGCACCTGCTCAAGGGCGAATACTCCGAGAACGTCGCCACGGGCGTCGATGTGTACTCGACCCGCCAGGCCCTCGGCGTCGTCGGCATCATCAGCCCGTTCAACTTCCCGGCCATGGTGCCGATGTGGTTCTTCCCGATCGCCATCGCGGCCGGCAACACCGTGATCCTCAAGCCGAGCGAGAAGGACCCGAGCGCAGCCATCTGGCTCGCCAGGCTCCTCAAGGAGTCCGGTCTACCCGACGGCGTCTTCACGGTCCTGCACGGGGACAAGGTGGCCGTTGACGGCCTCCTCACGCACCCCGACGTCAAGGCGATCTCCTTCGTCGGATCGACCCCGATCGCCCGCTACGTCTACGAGACCGGCACGCGGCACGGCAAGCGGGTGCAGGCACTCGGTGGCGCCAAGAACCACATGCTCGTGCTTCCGGACGCCGACCTCGACCTTGTCGCGGACTCGGCGGTCAATGCCGGCTTCGGCAGTGCCGGGGAACGGTGCATGGCCATCAGCGTCGTCGTCGCGGTTGAACCGGTCGCCGACGAGCTGGTCGGGAAGATCGTTTCCCGGATGACGGCCCTGACCGTCGGTGACGGGCGTCGCTCGTGCGACATGGGCCCGCTCATCACGGAAGTTCACCGCGACAAGGTCGCAAGCTACATCGAGATCGCAGCGGATGACGGCGCGACGATCGTCGTCGACGGTCGCGGCATCGAGGTCGACGGAGACAAGAACGGGTTCTGGCTCGGCCCGACCCTAATCGACCACCTCCCCGTCACCTCGAAGGCGTACACCGAGGAGATCTTCGGCCCGGTGCTCGGCATCGTCCGGGTCGACACCTACGAGGAGGGCGTCGCCCTGATCAACGCCGGTGCGTTCGGCAACGGCACCGCGATCTTCACCAACGATGGCGGGGCCGCGCGCCGGTTCCAGAACGAGATCGAGGTGGGCATGATCGGCATCAACGTGCCCATCCCGGTCCCGGTCGCGTACTTCTCGTTCGGCGGCTGGAAGAACTCGCTGTTCGGTGACACCAAGGCCCACGGCGCAGAGGGCGTGCACTTCTTCACCCGCGGCAAGGCGATCACCAGCCGCTGGCTCGACCCGAGCCACGGAGGCATCAACCTGGGCTTCCCCCAGAACCGATAACAGCCGAAAAACAGGTTGGGCCCCGCACCGAAGTGCGGGGCCCAACCTGTTTCAGTACTGATTCAGCGGGTGAAGACCTACTTGCCTGCCTTGCGGGCCGGCTTCTTGGCGTCCGTGTTGGACTCGGCGGCGGCCGCTGCGGCCGAACGACCGGCACGAACCTCTTCGAACGAGGTGCCGTAGTACGCGGCCTCCATGATGGTCTTCATGTCGGCGAGCATCGGCATCCGCGGGTTGGCCGGTGCGCACTGGTCGCCGTATGCACCCATGGCGAGCGAGTCGAGGCGACCGATGAAGTCTTCCTCCACAACACCCTGGGCCTGGAACGACGGCTTGATGTGCACGGCGTCGCGCAGCTTCTCAACGGCGGTCGCGTACGACTCGATGCCCTCTTCAGGAGTCGAGGCCGGCAGCCCCAGGTGCTTCGCGATCTGCTGGAAGCGCTCGGGAGCGATGTAGGTCTCGTACTTGGGCCAGCTGGTCAGCTTGGTCGGGATCTTGCCGTTGTAGCGGATCACGTGCGGCAGGTAGGTCGCGTTCACTCGTCCGTGGATGAGGTGCATCTGGGCGCCGGTGACGTGAGCCATCGCGTGACAAATTCCGAGGAACGCGTTACCGAACGCCATGCCAGCGATCGAGGATGCGTTGTGCATCTTCTCGCGCGCCTTGATGACCTTGTCGTCGGTGCTGTTCTGCGTGCCGTTGACCGAGGTCTCGATGTTCTCGAAGATCAGCTTGATCGCGTGCAGGCACATGCCGTCGGTGAAGTCGTTCGCGTAGACCGACACGTAAGCCTCTGTCGCGTGCGTCAGAGCGTCGAAGCCGGAGTCGGCGACGAGGAAGGACGGCATTGCGGCGGTGAGCGCGGGGTCGATGATCGCGACGTTCGGCAGGAGTGCGTAGTCCGCGAGCGGGTACTTGACTCCGGAGACCTCATCGGTGATGACCGCGAACGGCGTCATTTCCGAACCGGTACCCGAGGTGGTCGGGATGCAGACGAGCTGGGCCAGTTCGCCGAGGTCGGGGAACTTGAACGCGCGCTTGCGCACGTCGAAGAACTTTTCCTTCATGTCGGCGAATTCGATTTCGGGGTGTTCGTACAGGAGCCACATGACCTTCGCGGCGTCCATGGGCGAACCGCCACCGAGGGCGATGATCGTGTCGGGCTTGAAGGCGCGCATTTCCTCTGCACCCTTCTTGACCGCGGCGACGGTCGGCTCGGGGAGCACGTTGTCGATGATCTGGAGGGACACGCGGTTCTCGCGACGGTTGAGCACGTCGAGGATCTTGTCAACGAAGCCGAGCTTCGTCATGGTCGCGTCGGTGACGATGGTGACGCGTTCGACGTGGCGCATGTCCGCCAGGTAGCGGATGGCGTTCGGCTCGAAGTACGTCTTGGCGGGGACCTTGAACCACTGCAAGTTGTTGTTCCTTCGACCGATCCGCTTGATGTTGATGAGGTTGATGGCCGACACGTTGTTCGAAACGGAGTTGTGTCCGTACGAGCCACAGCCGAGCGTCAACGAGGGGATGAAGGCGTTGTAGATGTCACCGATGCCACCGAGCGAGCTCGGGGCGTTGGTGATGATCCGGACGGCCTTGACGCGGATACCGAATTCCTCGATGATCGCGGGGTTCTCGCTGTGGATCGAGCCGGAGTGGCCGAGTCCGTCGAATTCCACCATCTGCTCGGAGAGCGTGATGCCCTCTTCTGCATCCTTGGCGTGCAGGACGGCGAGCACCGGGGCGAGCTTTTCGCGCGTCATCGGTTCCTGCGGTCCGACGCTGCCGACCTCGACCATGATGATCGAGGTGTCTTCGGGAACGGTGAATCCGGCCTGCTGCGCGATCCACACCGGCGACTTGCCGACGACGGAAGCGTTGAGCTTGGCGCCGCCACAGTTTTCCGAGTGTGCCTGGACACCGAAGATGAACTCTTCGAGGAGGGTCTTCTCCGCCGGGGTCACGAGGTACGCGTGCAGCTTCTTGAATTCGACGAGTGCCTCTGCATAGAGCGGCTCTTCAATGATGACGGCCTGCTCGGAAGCGCAGATCATGCCGTAGTCGAAGGACTTCGAGAGCACGACGTCGTTGACGGCACGCTTGAGCTTGGCGCTCTTCTCGATGAATGCCGGAACGTTTCCCGCACCGACGCCGAGGGCCGGCTTGCCGCAGGAATACGCGGCGCGGACCATTGCGTTGCCACCGGTCGCGAGGATGGTCGCAACACCGGGGTGGTTCATCAGGAGCGTGCTCGCCTCGAGGGAGGGAACTTCGATCCACTGCACGCAGTTCTTGGGGGCGCCGGCGGCGATTGCCGCGTCGCGCACAATGCGGGCAGCTGCGACAGAAGACTGCTGGGCTCCCGGGTGGAAGCCGAAGATGATCGGGTTGCGGGTCTTAATGGCGATAAGGGATTTGAAGATTGCAGTCGAGGTGGGGTTGGTCACCGGGGTGATACCTGCGATAACACCGACCGGCTCGGCGATTTCTGTAATTCCGGTAATAGCGTCGCGGCTGATAATGCCGACGGTCTTAAGATTCTGCATCGAGTTCGTGACGTGCTCGCACGCGAACAGGTTCTTCACGGCCTTGTCCTCGAATACGCCACGACCGGTTTCGGCTACTGCGTGGACGGCGAGCTCAGCATGTTTGCTGAGGGCCGCGACGGAGGCCTTTTTTACGATGTGGTCGATCTGCTCTTGGGTGAAGTCAGCGTATTCGGTGAGCGCCTGCTGTGCTCCCTGAACGAGTGAGTCGATTTGGCTAGCAAGTGACTCAGTGACTGGTTTGTCCGTAATGGTCATGGTGCCCCTCTTCGGCGGCCCAACTTGGGCTTTTCGCCTCTTTAGGCAAGCTTACGACCCCGCGCCGAGGGACGCATCTTTAACGATGGGCAGGGTGCCGGGATTGCGACGTTTCAATTGAGCATTTTGGCTGATTAGCCGTCTGTTTCTCATTCGACGTGATCGGCTGGTCGATTTCTACGATTCGTAGAAATTCCGCAGATTCCACGGCCCGATTCAGCGTCGGCCGAGACCTCGGATTGTCGCGACAGCGAGACCGGCGGCCCGGGCCGTTTCGGAGAGCTCTGCTCCGGTCGTCGACGAGGCAAGGGTGAACCGGACTGCGGTCTGGGCGACCTCCGCGGGAAGCCCCATGGCCGTGAGGGTGGGGGAGGCCGTGCTGCTCGAGCTGGAAG
>NZ_JASJVF010000091.1:0-12007 GCF_035019805.1 Cryobacterium sp. 10I1 | reverse complement strand
TGGCGGCACGTTCGTCGATGACTTTGTCGTAGTAACCGACAAGGGTTTCACAGACGTTCTCCCACGAGCGGCCGACCCACGTCACCGGCACGCCGGCGAGTTCGCGCTGGATGAGCGGCACGGACGGCCCGTCGCCGACGAGGGCGACACGGATGCCCGGAACGCCCCTGAGGGCACGGAACCGTTCGACCTGTTTCTCCGGCGCCATCCGGCCGACGTAGCCGACCACGACCTCACCGTTCGGGGACAGGCGCTTGCGCAGCTCGGCGACGGCCGGTTCGCTCCTCCGGTTCGGGTGGTAGCCGACGAGGTCGACGCCGCGCGTCCACCGGGCGAGCCTGCGCACGCCGACCCGTTCGAGGTCCGCCATCGAGGCAGAGGAGGGCACGAGGGTGAGGTCGGCGCCGTCGTGGATCCACTTGACGAGGCGCCAGGCGACCTTCGTCGCCTGGCCGAGCCGGTTGCGCCTGGCGTAACCGGCGACATCCGTCTGGAAGATCGCGACGCTCGGGATGTCGAGGCGGTTCGCCGACGCGATGCCTTGGGCGCCGAGGAGGAACGGGGAGGCCGCGTGCACGACGTCCGGGCCGAAATCGGCGAGCAGGCGCTGCACGTGCGGGCTCGGCATCCCGACAGGGAACTGGCGGTAGGAGACGGCGGGGACGCTGAACACCGGGAAACCCGCGTATTCGGAAGGAGCACCGGCGGGGGCGATGACGATCGCCTCGTGCCCGGTGCGCTGCAGGTGCTCGAGCACCTTGCAGACGCTCGTGGTGACCCCACTGACCGTGGGGAGGAAACTTTCACTGACGACAGCAACCCGCATGTTTCGAGCGTATGCACCCCTCGAAACAAGCACGTGAATACCCGGAACCACTGCGTGAATACCCGGTGAACAGCCCCCCGGCGGCCTGTAGTCTGGCCGAATGACCCAGGCACCTGACCCACTCGAGCGCTTCTACAGCGTGATCCCCGCCGGCGGCATCGGATCCCGCCTGTGGCCGCTCTCCCGCGCGGACGCGCCGAAGTTCCTGCACGACCTCACCGGGTCAGGCCAGACCCTGCTCAGGGACACCTGGGACCGGCTGGCCCCCCTCGCCGGCGACCAGCGCATCATGGTCGTCACCGGTCGCGCGCACCGCGCCGCCGTCGAGGCGCAGCTGCCGGAGCTCGCCGACCTCAATGTCGTGCTCGAGAGCGAGCCGCGCGAGTCGACGGCGGCCATCGGCCTCGCCGCCGCCATCCTCGAGAAACGCGAACCCGGCGTCATCATCGGGTCCTTCGCGGCCGACCACGTCATCAAGGGCGCCATCCTGTTCCGCCAGACCATCGTCGAGGCCGTCGCGGCAGCGGATGCCGGGTACATCGTCGCGATCGGCATCCGGCCGACGGAGCCCGCGATCGGATTCGGCTACATCAAGACGGCCGCGCCGCTCGATATCCCGGGGGCGCCGAACGCGCAGTCCGTCGACTCCTTCGTCGAGAAGCCCGACCTCGCGACGGCGGAGGCGTACGTCGCGAGCGGCCACTACCTCTGGAACGCGGGAATGTTCATCGCCAGGGCCGATCGCCTGCTCGAAGAGATCGGCGCTGCGGAGCCCGAGCTGCTCGCCGGGCTCCTCGAGCTCGCCGATGCCTGGGACACCCCGCGTCGCGGCGCCGTCGTCGACAAGGTCTGGCCGAAGCTCAAGAAGATCGCCATCGACTACACCGTCGCGGAGCCGGTCGCGGCCCGCGGCCAGCTCGCCGTCATCCCCGGCCAGTTCGACTGGGACGACGTCGGCGACTTCGCGTCGATCGCCAAGATCCACGCGAACGGGCGGAAGCGCGACCTGGCGATCCTCGGTGAGGGCGCACGCGTTCTCGCGGACTCGTCGAGCGGAATCGTCGTGAGCCACACCGGCCGGATGATCGCGCTGATCGGCGTCGAGGACATCGTCGTCATCGACACGCCGGACGCTCTGCTCGTGACGACGAGCGCGAATGCGCAGAAAGTGAAGGCCGTCGTCGACGCCCTCAAGCTCTCCGGGAGCAGCGACGTGTTGTAGCCGACACCGTCTGAATCGTTTGTGCCGGTCTCCGGCTAATTGTGCACGGATTTGTTTCGTACAGGTAGCGGGTTGATAACGCTTAGCGCACCTATCGAGTTTGCTCAACTGAGCAGTGAAACATTGGGTAACCTGATTGCACACAGCCCCGTCGAACCCGCGCCGGGCCAGCAATGGAGGTCATCTTGACAATCACCAAACGAAGGGCCGTTTTCAGCGGACTCGCCACCCTGGGCGCCGTAGCCCTGCTCGCCGGTTGTGCGGCGGCGCCGAGCACCGGCGGCGCCACGTCGACCGCTGCGGTCACCGACTTCACCCCCTGCATCGTTTCCGACGCCGGCGGCTTCGACGACAAGTCCTTCAACCAGTCGAGCTTCGACGGAATGACCCAGGCAGCGGATGCCCTCGGCGTCAAGTTCAAGCAGGCGGAGTCCAAGACGACCGACCAGTACGCGGGCAACGTCAGCAGCATGGTCGACCAGAACTGCAACTTCATCCTCACGGTCGGCTTCGCGCTCGCGAACACCACCCGCGACGCGGCCAAGGCCAGCCCCACGACCGACTTCGCCATCATCGACTCCGCACTGTCGAATGACGACTTCAGCCCCCTTGCCCTCGACAACGTCAAGCCGGTGCTCTACGACACCGCCCAGGCCGCCTTCCTCGCCGGTTACCTCGCTGCGGGCACCACCAAGACCGGCATCGTCGGCACCTACGGCGGCAAGCAGTTCCCATCCGTGACGATCTTCATGGACGGCTTCGCCGATGGCGTGACGTACTACAACACCCAGAAGTCGAAGTCCGTCAAGCTCCTCGGCTGGGACAAGGCCGCCCAGGCCGGAACCTTCGCCGGCAGCTTCGACGACATCAACCAGGGCAAGGCGCTCAGCACCAACCTGATCGACCAGGGCGCCGACATCATCCTTCCGGTTGCCGGACCGCTCTTCCAGGGCACCGCGCAGGCCATCCAGGACTCCGGCAAGGACGTTGCCATCGTCGGCGTCGACAGCGACCTCTACGCGACCGCACCGGCCACGAAGGCGCTCTACCTCACCTCGATCATGAAGCAGATGGCGGATGCGACCAAGGCGATCGTCGTTGACGCGGCGAACGGCAAGTTCAGCGCGACCCCGTACATCGGCACCCTCGAGAACAAGGGCGTCGACATCGCGCCCCTGCACGACTGGGAATCCAAGGTCGACCCCGCGCTCGTGAAGGAGGTCGACGCGATCAAGGCCGACATCATCAGCGGCAAGCTCACGGTCACGTCGCCGTCCACCCCGAAGTAACACACCAGGAAGTGCCATCGCGGGGAGGCCAGCGAGAGCTGGCCTCCCCGTGTGCTTTAACCCCCGGCCGCTGACCCCCCGGCCGGCTGCTCAATAGAATCGGGAAGTATGAAGCTCGAACTTCGCGGCATTACGAAGAGATTCGGTGCCCTGGTCGCCAACGACCACATCAACCTCACTGTCGAGGCCGGCGAGATCCACGCGCTGCTCGGCGAGAACGGTGCAGGGAAGTCCACCCTGATGAACGTGCTCTACGGCCTCTACCGGGCCGAAGAAGGCGAGATCCTGCTCGACGACGTCGTCCAGCACTTCTCCGGACCCGGCGACGCCATGGCCGCCGGCATCGGCATGGTGCACCAGCACTTCATGCTCATCCCCGTCTTCACCGTCGCCGAGAACGTCATGCTCGGCCACGAAGAGACCGGGTTCGGCGGCCACCTCGATCTCCCGGCCGCCCGCCGCCGGGTGACCGAGATCTCGGCCAGGTTCGGGTTCGACGTCGACCCCGACGCCCTCGTCGAGGACCTCCCCGTCGGAGTGCAGCAGCGGGTCGAGATCATCAAGGCGCTCTCCCGCGATGCGAAGGTGCTCGTCTTCGACGAGCCGACCGCGGTGCTCACCCCGCAGGAGACCGACGAGCTGATGGGCATCATGCGCCAGCTGCGCGACTCCGGCACCTCGATCGTCTTCATCACCCACAAACTCCGGGAGGTGCGCGCCGTCGCGGACCGGATCACCGTCATCCGCCTCGGTGCCGTCGTCGGCCAGGCCTCGCCCACCGCGAGCAACGAGGAACTCGCCACGATGATGGTCGGCCGCGCCGTCGACCTCACCGTCGACAAGTCCCCGGCCGCGCCCGGTGCCCCTGCCCTCGTCGTCACCGACCTCACTGTGCTCGACCCGCGCGGGCAGGTGCTCGTCAACAACGTGAGCTTCACCGTGCACGCCGGCGAGATCCTCGCCATCGCCGGAGTGCAGGGAAACGGGCAGACCGAGCTGACCGAGGCCCTGATGGGCCTCCAGCCGCGCGTCTCCGGCGACATTACCCTCGACGGTGCCTCGCTCCGCAACCACACCGTGCGCCGGATCCTCGACGCCGGCGTCGGCTTCGTGCCAGAGGACCGCACAGAGGACGGCCTCGTCGGCGAATTCACGATCGCAGAGAACCTGATGCTCGACCGGTCGCACCAGCCGCCGTTCGTCAAACGCTTCAACGTCCAGCTATCCTTCCTCGCCCGGTTCGCCGAGGACAAGGTCAAGGAATTCGATGTGCGCTCCCAGGGCATCGACACACTCGTCGCCCGCCTCTCCGGCGGAAACCAGCAGAAGGTCGTCCTCGCCAGGGAGCTCAGCCGCGACCTGCGCCTCTTCATCGCCGCCCAGCCGACCCGCGGCCTCGACGTCGGTTCGATCGAATTCGTGCACGAGCGCATCATCGCGACCCGGGATGCCGGCACCCCGGTCATCGTGATCTCGACCGAACTCGACGAGGTCGCCGCGCTCGCCGACCGGATCCTGGTGATGTTCCGCGGCCGCGTCGTGGGCATCGTCCCCGGCGACACCCCCCGGGCCGTACTGGGGCTGATGATGGCCGGCGAAACGCCGACCGAAGAAGGAGCGGCAGCATGAGCGAGACCCTGCAGACCCCGCCGGTTTCCAGCGGGAAGCCGGTCGGGCCGGACCAGCCTGACCAGCCGAGTCGCGCGTACCAGGTCTTCCGTGAGATCACGACCGGGAACGCCATCATCTCCGTCCTCGCCGTCGTCCTCGCCCTGCTCGTCGGCGCGATCCTGATCGCCTTCACCAACGAGGACGTCCAGAATGCGTCGGTCTACTTCTTCTCCCGACCGGGCGACACCGTCGTCGCGGCCTGGAATTCCGTGTCCGGCGCGTACTCCGCCCTGTTCCAGGGGTCGATCTACAACTTCCGCAAGCCGGATTTCGCGTCCGGGATCAAACCGCTCACCGAGACCCTCACCTTCGCGACCCCGCTGATCGCGGCCGGCCTCGGCGTTGCGCTCGGCTTCCGTGTCGGGCTGTTCAACATCGGCGGTCGCGGCCAGATGCTCATCGCGGCCGCGCTCGGCGGTTGGGTGGCCTTCGCGCTCGACCTGCCCGCCGGCATCCACCTGGTCGTCGCCCTCGTCGTCGGTGTCGCAGGCGGCGCACTCTGGGGCGGCATCGTCGGCCTGCTCAAAGCACGCACCGGTGCGCACGAGGTCATCACGACGATCATGCTGAACTACGTCGCCTACTACCTCGTCAGCTACCTGCTGCGCGACGGCTTCCTGAAGACGCCGGGGTCCAACAACCCGCAGAGTCCCGCGAGCAAACCGACGGCCGTGTTCCCCGACCTGCTCGGCCCCGCGTACAACCTGCACCTCGGGTTCATCCTCGTGATCATCGCGACGATCTTCACCTGGTGGCTGTTGTCGCGCTCGAATCTCGGCTTCCAGTTCCGCGCCGTGGGGCTCAACCCGCACGCGGCCCGGGTGGCCGGGATCAGCGTCGACCGGATGTACGTCTACGCGATGCTGTTCTCCGGCGGCCTCGTCGGCCTCGCAGGCATCAACCAGGTACTCGGCACGTCGACGAGCGGTTTCGACGCCGGCATCGACTCCGGCATCGGGTTCGACGCGATCACCGTCGCGCTGCTCGGCCGCTCACGCCCGTGGGGGGTCTTCGCCGCAGGCATCCTCTTCGGCGCCTTCAAGGCGGGCGGGTTCTCGATGCAGGCAGCAGAGGGCGTCCCGATCGATATCGTGCTGATCGTGCAGTCCCTCATCGTCCTGTTCATCGCGGCGCCGCCCCTCGTGCGCGCCATCTTCCGGCTGCCGACGCCGGGCCAGAAGACCCCCGGTGCGAAGACGCCCCGGAAACGCACCACGACACCCACGGAGGTGGTGGCCTCGTGAGCACTCCGACAACCGTTTCACCGGCCGGGTCCACCGGACCGGGCGCAGCAGTCACTGCCGCAGGGCCCGACTTCGAGCAGATCAAGAGCTGGAAGACCCCGATCGCCCTCGCGATCTTCACTGTGCTCGGCTTCCTGCTGCTCGTCGTCTTCGGTCGTGACGGCGAGAGCACCATGCGCCTGTCCACCACGACCGACCTGATTCAGCTGCCCGACGTGGTCCTGCCCACCCGGCCGACCGGCATCGCGGTCGTCGCCCTCCTGCTCCTGATCACGGCGGCGAGCGGATGGCTCGTGCGCTCGAAGGCGAAGGTGCCGATCTGGCTCGTCACCGTGTTCGCGGTGTTCCTGCTGGTCGGCTTCCTGGCCTGGGCCTCCGCCGACCACACGATCCCCGTGCCCGGGCTGCTCTTCGGGTCGCTGAGCCTCGCCGTCCCGCTCATCTTCGGTGCGCTCGGCGGCGTCATCTCCGAACGGGTCGGCGTGGTCAACGTCGCGATCGAGGGCCAGCTGCTGGCGGGTGCGTTCACCTCGGCGATGGTCGCGTCGATCACCCAGCAGCCGCTGCTCGGGCTTGTCGCGGCGATGGTCGCCGGCGTGCTCGTCTCCTTCGTGCTCGCCGCGTTCGCGATCAAGTACTTCGTCGACCAGGTCATCGTCGGCGTCGTGCTCAACGTGCTCGTCTCCGGGGTCACCGGCTTCCTGTTCTCCCAGCTGCTCGCCCCGAACGCAGGGACGCTCAACAGCCCGCCGAGGTTCGAGAACATCAACATCCCGCTGCTGAGCGAGATCCCGATCATCGGCCCGGTCTTCTTCCGGCAGACCCTGATCGTCTACATCATGTACGTGGCCGTGGCGTGCGTGTACTTCGGCCTCTTCCACACCAAGTGGGGCCTCCGCCTGCGCGCCGTCGGCGAGCATCCTCAGGCCGCGGACACCGTGGGCATCAACGTCGCCCGCACCCGGTTCTGGAACGTCTCCCTCGCGGGCGCGATCGCCGGTCTCGGCGGGGCGTACTTCACCCTCGGCTCGGTCGGCGCCTTCGGCAAAGAGATGACAGCCGGCGCCGGGTTCATCGCCCTCGCCGCCGTCATCTTCGGCCGCTGGGACCCGATCAGGGCCACCCTCGCCGCGCTGCTCTTCGGCTTCGCGAGCAACCTGCAGAACGTGCTCAGCATCATCGGCTCCCCGGTGCCGAGCGAATTCATGCTGATGCTGCCCTACCTCGTCACGATCTTCGCCGTCGCCGGCCTCGTCGGCCAGTCACGGGGGCCAGCGGCCTCCGGAAAGCCGTACATCAAATCGTGAGCTCCCGAAAGAACGAACCCGCGCGAAAGAACGAACCGGAGTCCGGCCACGTGGCTCCCGCCATCGACTGGGCGCTCCTCCGCAGCACCGCGACCGAGGCGATGAGCCTCGCGTACGCGCCGTACTCGAAGTTCCCCGTCGGCGCGGCGGCCCTCGTCGACGACGGCAGGGTGATCAGCGGATGCAACGTGGAGAACGCCTCGTACGGCCTCACGCTGTGCGCGGAGTGCGCCCTCGTCTCCGTGCTGCACCTCACCGGCGGCGGCAGGTTCCTCGCTTTCAGCTGCGTCGACGGCAACGGCAACCTGCTGATGCCGTGCGGCCGCTGCCGCCAGCTCCTCTACGAACACTCCGCACCCGGCATGCTGCTGGAAACAGTCTCGGGCCTCCGCACCATCGACCAGGTCCTGCCGGACGCCTTCGGGCCCCGCCAGCTCGCCGACTACCGGGAAGAACACCAGTGAACACCCAGACCCACCTCGAAGCCTTCGACGCCGTCGACCTGATCCGCACCAAGCGCGACCACGGCGAACTCGCCACCCCCCAGATCGACTGGCTGATCGACGCGTACACCCGCGGCTACGTCGGCGACGAGCAGATGGCCGCGATGACCATGGCGATCTTCCTGAACGGCATGACCCGCCGGGAGATCAAGGACCTCACCCTCGCCATGATCAACAGCGGCGAGCGGATGAGCTTCGCCGGCCTCGGCAAGCCGACAACCGACAAGCACTCCACCGGCGGCGTCGGCGACAAGATCACCCTCCCGCTGATGCCGCTCGTCGCGGTCTTCGGCGCGGCCGTTCCGCAGCTTTCCGGCCGCGGCCTCGGGCACACCGGCGGCACCCTCGACAAGCTCGAGTCGATCCCCGGCTGGCGCGCCCACCTCAGCAACGAGGAGATGTTCGCCCAGCTCCGCGACCACGGCGGCGTGATCTGCGCGGCGGGCGGCGGCCTCGCCCCGGCCGATGGCAAGCTCTACGCCCTCCGCGACATCACCGGAACCGTCGAGGCGATCCCGCTGATCGCCTCCT
Organism: Cryobacterium sp. 10I1; assembly: GCF_035019805.1. NCBI lineage: Bacteria > Bacillati > Actinomycetota > Actinomycetes > Micrococcales > Microbacteriaceae > Cryobacterium > Cryobacterium sp. 10I1. The sequence goes on along the minus strand of NZ_JASJVF010000091.1, from coordinate 3,414 downwards.
CGATCATGTCGAAGAAGATCGCGGAGGGCACGAGCGCGCTCGTCCTCGACGTGAAATTCGGGTCCGGCGCATTCCTGAAGGACATCGAGCTCTCCCGGGAGCTCGCCCGCACGATGGTCGCGCTCGGCGAGGATGCCGGGGTGGCGACATCCGCCCTGCTCACCAACATGAACGTGCCGCTCGGCTTCGCGATCGGAAATGCGAACGAGGTCCGCGAATCGGTCGAGGTGCTCGCCGGCGGCGGGCCTGCAGACGTCGTCGAGCTCACGATCGCCCTCGCGACCGAGATGCTCGAGCTCGCCGGGATCACCGGCGTCGACGTCGCCGCTGCCCTCACCGACGGGCGGGCCATGGACAAGTGGCGCGAGGTCATCCGCGCCCAGGGCGGCGACCCGGATGCCGCACTGCCGGTCGCGAAGGAAACCCACATCGTCACGGCAGACCGTGACGGGGTGCTCGTCGAGCAGCAGGCGCTGCCGTTCGGGATCGGCGCCTGGCGTCTCGGGGCGGGCCGTGCCCGCAAGCAGGACCCCGTGCAGCACGCCGCAGGGATCGACCTGCACGCCAAGCCGGGCGACACCGTGCGCGCAGGGCAGCCGCTCTTCACCCTCAGCGCCGACGAGCCGGAGCGTTTCACCAGGGCCCTGGAGGCCCTCGAGGGCGCATACCGGATCGGCGACCCCGGCGAGCCCGTGCTCGACGGCGGCCCCCTCATCGCCGAGCGCATCGGTCGCTGAGCACTGCTCGATCTCCGCACGGAACCGGTGTGTTGCCGATCACAATAAATTACGGGAGATATGCCTGGGGAGGAGCCGGGGGAGGCCGGGGCCGGTAGATTGGTGAGCGTGAATACGAGCCTTGAGGAATTCCTGCTGCCCGGTGGTACGAGCATCAATGCGCTGCCCAAAATATCGCTGCACGACCACCTCGACGGCGGCCTGCGCCCCCAGACGATCATCGAGCTCGCCGAGGCCATCGGTCTCGCCCTGCCGTCGACGGAAGCTGCCGCCCTCGGCGATTGGTTCGCCGACCAGGCCAACTCCGGCTCGCTCGTGGATTACCTCAAGACCTTCGATGTGACGACGGCCGTGATGCAGACCCGTGAGGGCCTCACCAGGGTCGCCCACGAATTCGTGCTGGACCTCGCAGCAGACGGTGTCATCTACGGGGAGATCCGCTGGGCACCCGAACAGCACCTCACCCGCGGGCTCACCCTCGACCAGGTTGTCGAGGCCGTGCAGGAGGGGCTCGAGTCCGGCGTCGACGAGGCGGCAGAATTCGGGTCCACCATCCGGGTCGGCCAGCTCATCACCGCGATGCGCCACGCGAACCGCGGCCTCGAGATCGCCGAACTCGCCGTACGCCACCGCGGCAACGGCGTCGTCGGCTTCGACATCGCCGGAGCGGAGCTCGGCTTCCCCGCCCGCAACCACATCGCAGCATTCGACTACCTCGCCAAGGAGTTCATGCCGGTCACGGTGCACGCCGGAGAGGCCGACGGGCTGGGCAGCATCCGCGGCGCCCTCTTCGACGGCCGCGCACTGCGCCTCGGTCACGGCGTGCGCCTCGCCGAAGACATCGTGATCGGCCGCGAGGACGACGACAACACCTACGTCACCCTCGGCCCGGTCGCACAGTGGGTGCGCGACCGCGAGATCGCCCTCGAACTGAGCCCGTCGTCGAACCTGCAGACCGGCGCAATCGCCGCCTGGGGTGACGACCTGCTCGACCACCCCTTCGACCTGCTCTACCAGCTCGGCTTCCGGGTCACCGTCAACACCGACAACCGGCTGATGAGCGACACGAGCCTGAGTCAGGAACTCGCGCTGCTGAGCGACGCCTTCGGCTACGACATCGACGACCTCGAGGTCTTCCAGCTCAACGCCGCCCAGTCCGCGTTCCTCCCGCTCGAAGAGCGCGAAGAGCTCGCCGACGCCATCGTCGCGGGCTTCGAAGAGGCCTGAGAGTCCGCAGACCCCGCCACGCAACCCCAGTGAAAGAACCTATGCAACTCCCAGACCTGCCTCTTACCGCCATCGCGATCGGCATCCACGTGGCCGACTGGCGCACCGCCGTGACCGCGGCCGGCGACGGTCTCGAGCGCTCGGGGTCGACAGGCCCCGGCTACACGAAACGGATGATCGACGTCATCGAAGAGTTCGGCGCCTACGTCGTGATCGCCCCCGGCCTGGCCCTCGCCCACGCGCGCCCAGGCCCCGATGTCCTCGCAGAGGGCCTGAGCATCGTGACCCTCGCGGAACCCGTCGCCTTCGGCCACCCGCACAACGACCCGGTCAGCGTGGTCCTCGGCCTCGCCGTGACGACGGGCGATGAGCACGTGCTGCTCGTCGCCGAACTCGCGAACCTCTTTAATGACCCGCGGGTCATCCCTGCGCTTGCGGCCGCGACGGATGCCGCCGGCATCCGTTCGCTGCTCGGCGTGACGGCACCCGCCGGAGAAGCCAGCGGGGTCCAGGAATGAAGATCGTCGCCCTGTGCGGGGTCGGAGTCGGCACCTCCGCGATCCTGAAGATGAACGCAGAACGGGCTCTCGCCCGGCTCGACATCGACGCCGAGGTGACGGCGACCGACGTTGCCTCCGTGCAGACCGTCGGCGCGGACGCGCAGGTGATCCTGACCTCATCGGAGCTCGTGGCCCACATCGGCAAGACCAACGCGGACATCGTCGTGATCGACAACTATTTCGACGTCGACGAGCTCACCACCAAGCTCGAGGAAGCGCTCGGCTGAACCCGGAGCGGTGCGGAGGTTCTAGCCCTACGCGATGAGCTCGCGCATACCGCGCTCGAGCTCGGCGAGCACGGCGTTGGCGGCGACCTGGCGCTCCACCACCGTGCCGACGACGCTGCTCGTGTCGAGGTAGACCTTGAGCTTGGGCTCCGTGCCGCTCGGGCGCACCATCACGCGGGCGCCTCCGACGAGTCGGATCCGGAGCACATCGCTCGGGGGCAGGCCGAGGAAGCCGCCGGCGAGGTCGTCGATGTGGTCGACGCGGATCCGGCCGATGAACACCGGCGGGTTCGAGCGCAGCCGGTCCATCACCCGGGAGATCGACGACAGGTCGGTGACGCGCACCGAGATCTGGCTCGACGAGAAGTGCCCGAAACGGCCGCTGAAGTGGTGCAGGTGGTCCGCGAGGGTGAAGCCCTCGTTCTTCAGGTCGCTCACGAGGGAGAGCAGCGCGAGGGCCGCGGAGATGCCGTCCTTGTCGCGCACGGTCGTCGGATTCACGAGGTAGCCGAGGGCTTCCTCGTAGCCGAAGACGAGACCGGGGGCGCGGGAGACCCACTTGAACCCGGTGAGGGTCTCTTCGAAGCGCATGCCGTAGGCATCCGCCACGGCCTTCAGCGCAGGCGACGAGACGATCGAGCAGGCCAGGGTGCCGTTGCGCGG
>NZ_JASJVF010000090.1:0-12031 GCF_035019805.1 Cryobacterium sp. 10I1 | reverse complement strand
CTCGTGGACTCCTTCCGTTCCGCAGGGCTCCCGGCCCGGCTCGAGCTGAGCGGGCGCGTTCCCGGCAGCCCCGGCGTGCAGCTCACGATCTACCGGGTCGTGCAGGAATCCCTGACCAATGCCCTGCGCTACGCGTCGCAACCGAGCATCGTCTCGGTGCGGCTCTCCTCGTCGCCCGGTCGGGTCGAGGTCGTCATCGACGACGACGGCCACGCGCGGGCCCCCCAGCCGAGCGTGGGCGGCCGGCGCGGCATCATCGGCCTCGGCGAGCGGGTCGCGCTCTACGGCGGCACCCTCGAGGCCGGCCCGATCCGCGGCGGCGGCTGGCGGGTGCGCGCGACGATGAGTCTCGACGAGGGGCAGGCCTCCGCATGACCGGTCTCCACGACCCGGCTCCCCACGACCACACGCCGGCTCCGACCCGGATCATGCTCGTCGACGACCAGGCCCTGCTCCGGATGGGGTTCCGGATGGTGCTCGAGGCCGAGGATGACTTCACCGTCGTCGCCGAGGCCGGCGACGGCGCCGCGGCCGTGCGGCTCGCCGCGAGCATGCTGCCCGACGTCATCCTGATGGACGTGCGGATGCCCGGCGTCGACGGGATCGAGGCGACCCGGCTGATCACCGCGGCGCACCCCGGGATCCGGATCATCATCCTCACGACGTTCGACCTCGACGAGTACGCGTTCGGCGGTCTCAAGGCCGGCGCCCGCGGCTTCCTGCTCAAAGACGCCCAACCGAGCGAACTGACCGCCGCGATCCGGGCGGTCGCCTCGGGGGAGGCATCCGTGTCGCCCCGGGTCACGCGCCGGATGCTCGAGCTGTTCGGGTCCAGGCTCCCCGCCGAGGGGACGGGCGACTCCGAGACCGGCGAGGACCCCGAAGCGGATGCCGCGCGCATCGACGTGCTGACCGACCGGGAACGAGAGGTCTTCTTCGCCATCGCCGAGGGCCTCTCCAACACCGAGCTCGCCGAGCGGTTCTTCCTCTCCGAGTCCACGGTGAAGACCCACGTCGGCCGGATCCTGCAGAAACTCGGCCTCCGCGACCGGGTGCACATCGTCATCCTCGCCTACGAGCAGGGCCTGACCCGCCCCTGAACGCCGTAGGCTCGGGAGATGCGCACCTTCTACCCCGACCTGGAACCCTACGAAACCGGGATGCTCGAGGTCGGTGACGGCCAGTCCATCTACTGGGAGGCATCCGGCAACCCGGACGGCAAGCCGGCGGTCTACCTGCACGGCGGTCCCGGCGGCGGGTCGAGCTCCCAGCAGCGCCGCGTGTTCGACCCGGAGAAGTACCGCATCATCCTCTTCGACCAGCGCGGCTGCGGCAAGAGCACCCCGCACGCGAGCGCAGCGGATGCCGACCTCAGCACGAACACGACGTGGCACCTGGTCGCCGACATCGAACGACTGCGCGAGCACCTCGGCATCGACCGCTGGCAGGTCTGCGGTGGATCCTGGGGCAGTTCCCTCGGCCTCGCCTACGCCGAAACCCACCCGGAGCGGGTGACCGAGCTCATCCTGCGCGGCATCTTCACCCTGCGGCCCGTCGAGCTCGACTGGTTCTACGAGGGCGGTGCCGCGGCGATCTACCCCGACCTGTGGGAGGGTTTCCTCGCGCCGGTCCCCGTCGACGAGCGCGGCAAGCTCATCGAGGCCTACGGCCGCCTGCTGCACGACCCCGACCGCTACGTGCGGGAGCGCGCCGGCGTTGCCTGGTCGACGTGGGAATCGTCGACGATCACACTGCTGCAGCAGCCCGCGACGATCGCCCGGTTCACCGAGCCCGACTTCGCGGTCGCGTTCGCGCGCATCGAGAACCACTACTTCCGCAACCTCGGCTGGTTCGAGCCCGGGCAGCTGATCCGTGACGCCGGCCGGCTGAGCGAGATCCCCGGCGTCATCGTGCAGGGCCGCTACGACATGTGCACTCCGGCGTTCACCGCCTGGGAACTGCACAAGAACTGGCCGGAGGCCGACTTCCGCATGATTCCAGACGCCGGGCACTCCTTCGAGGAACCCGGCAACCTCGACGCGATCATCGAGGCGACCGACCGCTTCGCCGCCTGAACCGCGCGGGGCGGCTCACTCGAGCGTGAGCTGCCCGTCGTGCTGCCGGTAGCGCTCACCGGTGACGGGGCAAACCCATACGCCGTCGCCGACGTGCTCGAGGGTCGCGCCGCTACGGCCGACCCAGCCCACCCTCTCGGCGGGGACCCCGACCATGAGCGCGAAGTCGGGCACATTCGCGGTCACGATCGCGCCGGCGGCCACCATCGCCCAGCGCCCGATCGTCAGCGGGGCGAGGCACACAGCGTGTGCCCCGACAGAGGCCCCTGTCCGCACGGTGACGCCCAGCGTCGACCGCTCACTGACCGGCCTGGCCGAGCCGTCGGCATTGATCGCACGGGGGTGCGGGTCGTTCGTGAACACGGCCGCCGCCCCGACGAAGACCCCGTCCTCGAGCAGCGCGGGTTCGTAGACGACCGCGTATTCCTGCACGATGCAGTTGCGGCCCACCACAACGCCGGGTCCGACGTACGCGCCGCGGCCGAGAATGCTGCCCGGTCCGATCCGGGCGTACTCGCGCACCCGCACCAGGTCGGCGATGAGTGCGCCCGCGCCGATGACCGCGCTCGGGTCGACTTCAGCGGGATCGGTGACGTTCATCGCGGGCCCGTCGTCACTGCGGTGGCGCCCGGAGCGGTGGCGCCCGGTGTGCCGCGACGCGAATCGCGTGCGCTGGTCGTGCCGCGCGGGCGCATGGCCGCGTGTGAGGCGGTGGATCGGGGTCGACGGGGTAGTCGATGCGATGAGGTCGTATTCACGGCAGTCCCTGTGCTCGGGTGTACAGGAGGAAGCGGACGGTACGAGGAACGGATGCGTCGTGGCCGCCGTTCCCGGCGGTCACGAACGGAACGTACCCCGCAACTGCCGCGACACGCTAGTACCCCTCGGGGGGGGACATCCGTTAATTTGCGAGCTTCACCGAGTAAAGGGGGACGAGGTTGACCGTGACCTTCCTCGTGTCCACGCCCGCGGCATCCAGCAGCGCCTTGAGGGTCGCCGTGTCGGGCACCGGGAGCGGGCCTTCGAGGCGGATGTAGACGTCGGCGTCCCGTGTGCTCACGGTGTCGACCTCCCAGCCGACCGACTGCGCCCAGGTCTCCGCGACCCGATGGACGCCCTGCTCGACGATGGCGCGCGCACTGATGCCGATGCTGGTGATCGCGAGCGGCACGCCGATCACGAGGAACATGACGGTGAGCAGGGCGATGGTGCGGCCCATTCCCCGGTGCGGTTCACCCGCCAGGGGGTCGCGCGCGAGCCGGGTCACCCCGTAGACCGACATCACGACAACGCCCGTCCCGATGATGGCCACGACATTGGTCACGAAGAGCAGCAGGGCGCCGAGCGACTGGGCGACGGAGCCGGACTCGAGGGCGAGGCCCGCAACGGTGAGCGGCGGGACGAGCGAGATCGCGATCGCAACGCCGGGCAGGGTGTCCGAGATGTCCTTGCGCACGAGTGCGACCGACCCGACAAGGCCGGTGCCGAGCGCCGCGAGCAGGTCGATGAGGCCGGGCGTGACCCGGGCGGAGACCTGTGCGTTCGTCTCCGCGAGCACGTCGTTGACGACGAGGAAGCCGACCAGGTACCCGATCGCGACCGCCGTCGCGGCGCCTGTGACGACCAGGAGCAGCGATCGGAGCAGGTTCGCCCGGTCTCCGATCACCGTCGCGAGCATGGTGCCCATGATCGGCGTCATCAGTGGGGCGACGATCATCGCCCCGATCACGGTCGCCGTGGAGTCGCCGACGATCCCGGCCGAGGCAATGACCGCGGACAGAACGAGCAGCATCCAGAAGCGGCTGTAGCGGCTGCGCACGTCCGGGCCGTCGAAGAACACCGACGCGCGCATGTTCGCGACGGTGTTGAAGCGGGCCTCATCCAGCACGGTGCCGCCCTCCCGCTGTCGCGAGGCCTGGCATGCGGGACGTCGGTGGGGGCATGCAGTGATCCTAGGGAGAATCCCGGGTCAGCGGCAGGGGCACTTCGCTCGATGGTGTCGCCTGGGCGCATCACCGTACGGTTGTAGTCATGACTTCTCTTCCGACCCTTCCCCTGCCCGGCCGGCCCGGCGAGGACACCCCGGACGGCCGGGGCAGAACCGGCCTGGATCGGGTCGGAGCCGACCTGCACGGGAACCCTGACGTCACCGTGGACCGCGTGGAGGTGACCTCCGACGGCTGGCACGTTCTGCGCCGCACCACCTTCCGGTACCGCGGACGCAACGGGAAGCAGACCAGCCAGCAGCGCGAAACCTACGATCGCGGCAACGGTGCCACGATCCTGCTCTACGACCCGGATCGCAGGACGGTCCTGCTGACGCGCCAGTTCCGGTATCCCGCCTACGTCAACGATCACCCCGACGGCATGCTCATCGAAACCGCGGCCGGCCTTCTCGACGAGGACTCGCCCGAGGTCGCGATCCGGAGGGAGACGAGCGAGGAGCTCGGCGTGACGGTCGGGGAGCTGCGGCACGTGTTCGATCTCTACATGAGCCCGGGTTCGGTCACCGAGCGCGTGCACTTCTACGTCGCCGCCTACGGCCCTTCCGACCGGGTGTCGGCAGGAGGCGGCCTCCCCGAGGAGGGCGAGGAGATCGAAGTCCTCGAGATCCCCTCCGGTGAAGCCCTGGCCATGGTCGCCGACGGCCGCATCGTCGACGGCAAGACCGTGCTCCTCCTGCAGTGGGCCGCCCTGGCCGGCCTTCTCTGACTCGCTCGGCGACTCTGGGCGGATGCCGGTTGCAGCAGGGGCGCATGCCGCCGAGCGTCGTCCGTTCATCATCCGCGGGCGTTTGTTCCAGCAGTCCGTCGTCCGCGTTCTGGAGTCAGGTTCGAACGCTATCCAACGGTCACGCCCCTGGGATTTCGGCAAACTCCTTCTTCGCTGAGGTGTACCAATCCATCGACTGCTTCGGATGCCTCCAACGAGCTTTCATCTCATTGTGGGCTTGCTCATGAGTGGCGTCTCCGGCTTTGACCGCGTCCTTGAGATGGCGGTTCTGGGCCTTGATGACGTCATCGGCGGTCTCGCCGTGCAGCGGTTGATCGCACGGTCCACCCAGCTGGCGGCAGGTCATGGTCTTCATCGATTCGGGTCCTCACTGTAAAGGCGGTCCCCGTTTGAGGCCCGCTATCTATATGACGATCGATCGGCTCCAAGTGTGACCGCTGCCGTGGTGGACGGTCGCAGGTCAATCTCGGCTCGCTCCCGCTTCACGCCGGATGATGTGTTCCAGGACCTCCGGGTCTGCGCGGAAGTCGATTCGAGACACGACGCCGTCGAGGACCGTGAAGTCAAACGCAACACGGGGGGAACCGCGATGAAACCATGCGGCCCCGGCGCGCCCGTCAACAAAGACGGGGAGAGCGGCCTTGGCTGCGCCGTTGAACATCGTTGCCACCGCTGTCCGCCCTTCGATCCGCGACGGGGTCCCCGCCGCTATGGCCGCGTCATCGCCGACGACCACTACGTTCGGTGCCAGCAGCTTGAGGAGTTGCTCGAAATCGCCTTGCCGCGAGGCGGCGAGGAATGCGTCCACGACTTTCCAGTCGGCGCGGCCGTGCTCCTGGCCCTGCGGGCGGATCTTGCTTCGCGCCCTCGAAGCGAGCTTGCGTGCAGCGGCTGGAGTGCTCCCGAGGATTGCGGCGATCGTGGGAAAGTCAATGCTGAAGCTGTCGTGAAGGACGAACGCGACACGCTCCGTAGGCGTGAGGCGGTCCAACACCACCTGGAGGGCGATCCCGACCGTGTCGGCGAGGGCGAGCTCATCCGCTGGATCGGCGGTTCGCGACGGGGACTCGAGGTCGTCAACGAGAATGGGTTTCTCGACGCGCAGTCTGTCCAGGCACAGCCGTGTCGTGACCGTGGTCAGCCAGGCCGGCAGATTGTCGATCACGGCCTCTGTGGCGTGAAGCCGCAGCCAGGCCTGCTGGACGATGTCTTCGGCTTCCGCGCCATCGCGCAGGATGCGTCCGGCAATACGCAACAGCCGGGGACGCTCTCGCTCGAAAACTGCTGTCTCGTCCATGATCATCACGCTTTCAGTGGAGGTCTCATGTTATGGCTGACCTGTGGGCGTCGGGCCGTGAAACGGAAAGATCACTGGGTGAGAGTCTCGGTTATCGCCTTGATCTGCGCCAGTACCGCCTGCGCGTTGGCGCGCTCGAGGGTCTCCGGCCGGGCAAGGCAATCGATGTGCCGTCCGAGTCCGGGGTAGGCCAGCGGACGAAGGACCAACCCCGGGTGGTCGCGCAGGTCGGTTGTGTAACGAGGCATCAGGGCGACGCATCCGCTCGCGTCGACGATGGACGCGGCTACCGAGAATTCGTTGATCCGGTGCAGGATCCGCGCCTCGTTCCCTCCGATTCCCGCGATCAGGGCGAGAGCCTGCGTGAGCGGAAAGCCTTCGTGCACCGCGACCCATTCCTCGTCGCGAAGATCCGCCGGCTCGATTGCGGCTTTCGCTGCGAGTCGGTGATCGTGTCGGACCGCGATATCCAGGGGCTCGTACAGGAGGGGTTCCACCCGAACCGACCCCGGCCATGCGGGGCTGCCGACCAGCCGATGGGCGAGCACAAGATCATGATCGATGGTGAGAAGGGGGAAGTCCTCCTGGGCCACATCAAAATCGCTCAGCCGAACGCCGGGCAGGTCGGGCCTCCGGCAGGCCGCGATCAACGATCCGAAGACGGCCAGGCCCACGCTATGGAAGGCGGTCACGGAAACGGTGCCCAGGTGATCGCCCTGGAAACGCGCCACCGCCTGCGCGGCGCGTTCGAGTGCCACCTCGACGTCGATCGCCGCCAGCGCGAGGGCGCGCCCGGCATCCGTGAGTGCCGTCCTTCTGCCGTCCCTGAAGGTCAAGGGAGCGGGCGACTGACGTTGCAGGGCACTGATCTGCTGGGACACCGACGACGGCGTGACGTGCATCGCCGCCGCGACGGCAGCAATGCTGCCCCGGTCACCCAGCTCTCGCAACGCGCGAAGCTGACCGAGTTCCATAAGTTGAAACTAATGCATTTGACACTAAAGTGCTTTCTTGTATTACGTGAAGTCAGGCCGGACGATGGAGGAATGCCCGCCCTCCTCAGTCGATTCCGCGTCGACCTGCTCCTGCTCCTGGTGGCCGCCGCGTGGGGATCCACGTACCTCGTCGCCAAAGAACTGGTCACGCCCCAATCCGTCGTCGCCCTGCTCGCAACACGGATGCTGCTCGCTGCGGTCATCATGGCGGCCCTCGTCGCCGCACGGCGGCACCGGATCACGCAAGCGGAATTGCGATCCGGGATACTGCTCGGGATTGTGCTGGCTGCCGTGTTCGCCTTCGAAACCTTCGGGATCGCCCACACATCGGCCACGAATGCCGGAGTCATCATCAGCCTGACGATCGTATTCACGCCGATTCTGGATTCCGCCGTCTCGGGTCGCCGGCTGCCCGGCAGGTTCTTCCTGGCCGCGCTGATCGCCATCGGTGGAGTCGCCCTGCTCGCCAGCGGCGGTGTCTTCCAGGCGCCGAGCCTCGGCGACCTGCTCATGCTCGCCGCGGCCATCATCCGTGCCATCCACGTCACGTCGATGTCCAGGCTCACGGGCAACACTCCGATGAACTCGCTCCACCTCACCACGGTGCAACTCTCGACCTGCGCGATGATCTTCTCGGCGGCGTCACTGTTCTACGGCGACTCGATCCCGCACTTTCTGGCTCGTCTCGACCCCGGACGTACGGTCCTGTTCCTCTACCTCGTCGTCGCGTGCACCGTCTTCGCGTTCCTGATCCAAACCTGGGCCGTCCGACGCACCTCGCCCTCCAGAGTGAGCCTCCTCCTCGGAACTGAGCCGGTCTGGGCTGCACTTGTCGGAATCGCCGTCGCCCATGACCCGGTGGCCGTCGCCGGATACGTCGGTATCGCCCTCATCCTCGCCGGAACCGCCTGGGGCCGGTCCGTCGAGCAACGGCACCGCCTGGCGTCATCGTTCTCGCGTCAACGGATCAGCCCTTCGCGCGTGAATCCAGGTCGAGCGCATAGGTTTGCGCAGGCCTCTTCAGAAGTGAGTGTTGGAACGGCTCTCCCAACGGCCGCCATCCCTCATGCCGATAGAGATCGACAGCAGGGTGGTTGTCCGTGAGGACGTGCAGGACAGCGTGCTTGTGACCGTGGTGCTTGAGTTCCTCGGCAACACTGACCAGAAGCGCTCTCCCGAGCCCACGTCCCTGCGCGTCTGGTGCAACGGCGAGCAGGCTCACCACCGCAGCGTCGGGTGGATCGGTCGGTAGCCCTCTCTTCGGCGTTGTTGCGAGAACGAAGCCCCGGATTCCGGCACCGGTTTCCTCAGCCACGATCCAACTCTCGGCGTGGTCGAACTTCGGTCGAGCCCGTTCGGCCACTCCTGCGACGGCCGCCCCATCGCGCGTGGCGCAGGCCCGGACCCACAGCGCGACGCACTCCGCGGTGTCAGCAGCACTACCGGTGCGGAACGCGGGGGACTGGCGGGCGCTCGCCCCTCGAAGCCGGATACTCATGAATCGAGCCTAGCGACGGCCCGCCCTGCCATCCGGTGACGGGGCCTCTCGACGAGCCGATGTTGCGGCAGATCCACCGAGCGCTCGCGTCGGCCTTCCCGCCGGCCTGAGCGCTTGAACTGTTATTGAGTACCGCTGGGCCCGGGTGAGTCAGTCAGGCATCGGTCGAAGGCTTTCCAAAGACCCGGCCGATAGTGGCTGCTTGTGCTCGTTCACTGCTGGTGCGCATGCCAGAACCGACCACACGACTTCGCCTCGGTTGCGGATTGTGAGGTCAACGAGTGGCCCCGAGAGAGGCCATAGGGTCCATTCCATCTCGGCGTCCGTGCCCGTGCCGCCCGATGTCTTACGCATGATAGACAGCTTGGCTCCGCCTGTATTGGTGGCCTGGACCGACCAGTCTGACATTCGCAGACTTGCCGCCTGATCTTCGAACCGTCCGTCACGCAGTGCTGCCTCGAAGAATTCCTTGGCGCGATTGAATTCATCGTCCTCGACGAGCCAGACCTCGACGAATAGTTGCCCGTCGAGAGTCGAGACGATGACCCTATCCGTTGCGCACATATCCGTAGTGTCGCACTCTCGGGCGCCGATCGGGCCTTGCAGGTGGGCAGAATAGTCTCAAGCCAAAGGCCCGGCCGAATGCTCTGTGGAACCGGAGGAGTGACCGGGGCGATCTGATGCGCGGAGTGTGTCCGTCCGCCGCCCATCGAGGCTCAAGTACACGGGGGAGTGCATCGTATGAGCGTTCGGAGAGCCGAGTGGGGGAATGTGATTCTCGCACTGGCAATGCTCGCCGTCATTGGCGCCGGAATCCAACGCTGGTCCGTGCATGACGCGACAGGCGACTGGGACTTCTGGCCCCACGCCGTCCCCTCGAAGGTCTCATTCGCCGGACGCCACTTCGACTGCATGCCTGAGCAGACGTTGTGGGGCGAAACGGTCGACGGGCTCAGCTTGCGTGGGCTCACCGCCGGCGGCGGTGAGATCTACTCTTCGAGCGCCGAGGCGACAACGACCATCCGGGTAAAGACAAGCGACGGCGTCTACACCTGCAGCCTCATGGGTGGACTCTGAGTCTTTGCGACACTCGGGTGCCGCTAGGCTCAACTCGTTCAGCCCGGGGAAAGAGGCGCCATGTTGAGGATGAGTCGTTCGCGACGCACTCAAATGAGCCGGAATTGACGCGGCGACGACAGCGACCGAGCTTCTGGTTGGGAGTCTGCGGCGTGAGTGCGTGCGCCGTGTTGTTGGTGTACCGCGTCATTCGTGCTTCCAACGGCGGCCTTGGTGGAATGAGTGTTCTTGCGGTAGGCACCCCTCTTCTGTTTGTTTTCGGAGTGTTCGCCGTCTTCGGCTTCCAGAACGCACGCCGTTTGGCGCGAGCAGAACAGACCTTCCCTTCCGCCGTCGTCGTTCCGATGGTCGTTGCACCGCTTCTCGCCGAACGCCTTAATGTGCTTACGACTGCTTTAGAGCTGGCACGCTCTCGAGTGAAGCCGACTACATACGCGACGCTGGTCGCGGATGGGCAAGACGTGCACGTCCTGGCGGGCCGGGTTTCTGGGGCTCCTGCCGCAGTCTTCCCCTCGGATCGGGTGAGGAGTGTCGTCCTTGGATCGGCACTTGTTGGAATGCGGACGATGACTTCGATCACCATCGAGGTCGCCACCATCGAAGGGTCCGTGTCGCTCCCGGTGATACCGATGCGCCGTCGAGGCAACTGGTTGCGCGCCGTGCCTGATGCGGAAATCGCGAGGATTGCCGAAGATCTGCGGCGGATCATAGGCTGTCCAGCCAAGTCCGGGTGCGGGGAAGGGTAGAGGATACGGTCACGCAAGCCGGGGTCGCAACGGCAGCCACGGCTCTGGTCGTTGGGGCCATGGAGATCGTGGGTCGTAGTGTCCAGGCTGCGCAGTGGGGCGGCACTGAAGTGAGCTCGATCGCCCTCATCCATGCCTCGGTCGCGTCGGCCCGCGAAGCCAATTGGGGACCGTTTCACCGGCCTTCGATGACCACGCGACTATTTGAAGTGTGGGCAGAATCTGGCCAAAGGCCGAATTCGAGTCCGGAGAAAAGACATCCGTTAACGAGAAAAACCCCGGATAACCGGGGATTTCAGCGGGTGGCCCCGACGGGCGTCGATCCCGTGACCTCTCGATTTTCAGTCGAACGCTCTACCAGCTGAGCTACAGGGCCAGAAAGTAACTCGAGAAGTCGCTTTCCAAGGAAAAAACCCTCTCTCGCGAAAGGGCGTTTTACCTTTGCGACCCTGACCGGACTTGAACCGGCGACCTCCGCCGTGACAGGGCGGCGCGCTAACCAACTGCGCTACAGGGCCTCACAATGAGAACCAAACGTACGTTTTCATTTATTCGGTGTTACTTGTACTGATTTACTACCTGCTTATTGTTGCACATTCAGTTAGGCAGGTTGCGTAGCCCCAACGGGATTCGAACCCGTGTTAACGCCGTGAAAGGGCGCCGTCCTAGGCCTCTAAACGATGGGGCCGAGACGCCATAAACATCATGGCTACCGACGAGTAAGCATACGGTCTCTTGGGTGAAAACCCCAAATCGGCACGTGGACCGATGCCCGTGGCGTGTCGCCCGCGCCCCGGCGCGCCCGCGAATGGCGGCCGATCCGCCCGGTTGGGGGTTAGATTCGGGTCCGATAGCGGGCGATACTGGCGCGAACTTGTTACTGTGAAAAGAGTGGCATCGTGACCAGTGTGTTCACGCGGTGCCCAATCAGGGAGTTCTATGCGCAAGGCAGTGACGAGTGACCGCGGGGCCAGCGAACAGTCGGGTCCACTCCGGCCGGCCGGCGGACGCCGCGTTCACAGTCATCGGGGCCTGTTCAGAGGCACCGCCGCAACGGCCCTCGCCACGGCCCTCGCCCTCATCGTGACGCTCGTGATTCCCGCCGGCGGCGCCCAGGCTGTCGACTACCCGAGCTGGCAGGACGTGCAGAACGCGAAGTCGAACACGGCCGCCGCGTCCGCCAAGGTCACCGAAATCCAGAATCTGATCTCGAATCTTCAGACCCAGGTCGCCCAGACCCAGGCCGAGTCCGAGAAGCGCGGCGCCGAACTCCAGGTCGCCCAGCAGAACTACGACGACGCCACCCGGCGCGCATCCGACCTCCAGGCGCAGGCCGATACGAGCAAGGCGACAGCGGACGCCGCGACGAAGCAGGCCGGTCAGCTCGCGGCCCAGCTCTACCGCACGGGAGGCACCGACCTCACCGTCAACCTCTTCCTCGACGGTGATGCGCCCGCTGGCCGGAACGGCCCAGCCCTGGGAGCTGATGTACCCGCCGCCGAGGCCGGCTCCGGCGCTGCCGGTTGCCCCGCCGCTCGAGTTGCCGCGGTTGGCTGCGGCGGCCGCGGCAGCAGCAGCCGCCGCCCGGGCGGCTTCGATCGCCGCGAGAC
>NZ_JASJVF010000089.1:0-12192 GCF_035019805.1 Cryobacterium sp. 10I1 | reverse complement strand
GGGCGGGGTCGCCACCCCCCTCCACTCTGCCCGGTCGATCCTCGCCGATTCCCCCCACCCCGGGGCTGCGCATCCTGCTCGCCGAGGACAACGTCATCAACCAGAAGGTCGCTCAGTTGATGCTCGCGCGCGGCGGCCACCGCGTCGACACCGTGAGCGACGGGCTCGAGGCCGTGCAGGCCGTCGGAGCCGTCGCGTACGACGTCGTGCTGATGGACGTGCACATGCCCGTCATGGACGGCCTCGAGGCCGCGCGCCGGATCCGGGGTCTCGGTGACAGCATCCGCCAGCCCGTGATCATCGCTCTCACCGCGAGTGCGACCACGGAGGCGAGGCAGGCGTGCCTCGAGGCGGGCATGGACCTTTACCTCACCAAGCCGATCCGGCCGGCCGAACTCGCGGAGACGCTGGCAACGGTGACGGGGGCGGGAACCGTTCTCGGCGACTGCCCGGATGCAGCCCCCATCGCTTCCCGTCCTGACGATGCCGTGATCGACTACGAAGTCCTCGGCTATCTCGACGACGTCGGCGCGGAAACCAAGGGCTGGCTGCTCCGGAGCTTCGCCGGCCAGGGCGAGAGCAGGCTGCGCGCGATCAGCGCCGGGATCGAAGCCCTCGACCACGAGCACGTGGTGGAGCTGGCGCACCGCCTCCGCGGGAGCAGCGCGACGGTCGCCGCGAGCGCCACCCGGGCGCCGAGCGTGGGCGCGATCCGCACGAGCGCGCCGTAGAGGGCCAGAAGCGCCGGCCGGTCGGTCTCGCCCGAGCGAGCCCGGTCGCAGTGCACCGACTCGATGGCCGCTTCCACCTGGAATCGTCCGATCCGGTCGAAACCGTGGGCCCGCCGGAGCAGCATTTCCCCCTGCCGGATCAGCTCGCGATCCCACCTGGCCGGATCCTGGTCGTCGAGGGCGATCGTTGATCCGTCCGGTGCGGCGCGTGCCGGTGCCCGGGACAGCGAGAACGACAGCAGCGCGGCAAGGCCGAGCACCTCGGGCTCGCGCGGAAGCAGGGCCGCGAGCACGGTCGCGAGGTACAGCGACTCCGCCGCAAGCGACTCACGCACACTCGGCCCGGCAACACCCTGCCAGTCGATCGCATAGGCGCCGTAGATCGCCTCGAGCACCGCGGGGAGCCGCCCGGAGAGTTCGCTCAGCCCCGGCACGGTGAAGGGGATCCGCGCGTCCCGAATCCGCCGCTTCGCCCGCACGAGGCGCTGCGCCATCGTGGATTCGGGCAGCGAGAAGGCCACCGCGATCCGGGCCGCGTCGAAACCGAGCACCGTCTGCAGCATCAGGGGCGTGCGAATGCCGGGATCAATCGCCGGGTGCGCGCAGACGAAAAGCAGTTCAAGGCGCTTGTCGGGGATCTCATCGGGGTCGACGTCGTCGAGCGAGAGCGGTGCGGGCGGATCGAGCGACCCAGAGAGTCCGAACAGCACGGTCGGGTCGAGCGGCACGGTTCGGCGCACGGCGGTGGACTTCCAGCGGTCGCGGAGACGATTGCGCGCCACCGTGAGCAGCCACCCCTCGGGGTTGCCGGGAATGCCGGCCGCCGGCCACCGGGTCAGCGCCTCGAGGAAGGCATCCGCAAGGGCATCTTCGGCGGACGGGATGTCGCCGCCCGGCGCCGCGAGCAGCGCGAGCAGCCGGCCGTAGGACTCCCGGGCGACGGATTCCGCCCGCGCCCTGGCCGTGTCCCTGGCTGCGTCCGTGGCTGCGCCCGCGGCGGCTGCGTCGTGCGCGCCCGCTGCGGTCATTCCTGGCCGCGCCATGCTCCGTCCCGGAAGATGATTGCCGACGGACGGATCTCGACAGCCCCGTACTGGGCGGCGGGGCACTGTTCGGCCCATGCGATTGCCGCATCGAGGTCTGGCACCTCGATCACGAAGGTGCCGTTGAGGCGCTCCTTGGTGTCCGCGAACGGGCCGTCCTGCACCCGGAGCGCGCTGTCGCGCACGGTGACGGTCGTCGACGCGGACACGGGCTGCAGGATGTCGGCCGAGATGAGTACCCCGGCGGCGTCGAGCGACTTCCCATAGGCATCGAAGGCCGCGCGTCCCCATTCCATCATCTCGTCGCTGATGTTGGCGTCTTCGGCTTCCTGGCTGATCACGAGCAATGAGTAACGCATCAGACTTCCCTTCGTCGTTGTGATACTGACACCACAATGACGAGCGAGCACGCCCCGAATCGACACCTCAGCGGGCGCGCAACCCGATCGACGTCGTGATCGCCTCATGCTGGCCACCGGAATGCACAAGATGCAGGCCGTCGCCGGTGACCGTGAGCTGGCTCCGGTAGCAGCGCAGGGCGGCCGTCGTCACGGCGCGACGGGCCTCGAGGTCGAGCCATTCGGCATCCGCTGCCGGATCGAGCACGATCTCGGCGAAGGGGGTCTGCCCGGCGAGGCATGCCGCACGGGCCGCCTCGTGCATGCGCACGTGGTCGGGGTGGCCGTAACCACCGCCGTGGTCGTAGCTGATCACGAGGGCGGGCCGCACGTGCCCGATGAGCGCCACGACATCGGCCGTGACCTCGTCGAGGGGAGCGACATAGAGGGCATCGGCGTCGGCGTCCGCGGCCGGACCGGCGAGTCCCTCCCGGATCCAGCTCATGCCCGAGTCACGGTAGCGGCGCGGCGGCCGTCCTTCGGCGCGCGCGGGAGCCTGGCCGAGCCAGAATCGGTCGGCGATCCCGAGGACCTGGGTGGCTCTGTCCAGCTCGTCCTCGCGAACGCGTGCGAGCGCCGCGGTGCCCTCGAGCCCGGACAGCGGCCCGGCGACGACTTCGCCGCGCTCGCCACGGGAGGCGGTCAGGAGCGACACCCGGGTGCCGCGCGCGACGAGTTCGGCTGCGAGGGCTCCGGTGGTGAGGGTTTCGTCGTCGGGGTGCGCGTGCACGAGCAGGACGACCGGGAGGCCGTCGAGGATGCTCACGCGATCCGCAGCCCGCGTCGGTCGTCGTACTCGTCCGCGGAGCACGGCTCGAGCAAGCCCCGGTACACGTCCAGAAGACCCCGCGCGCTGCGCGGCCAGTCGAGGCGTTCGGCGCGGGCGCGGGCGTCGACGGACAGCCGGCGGGCGAGGTCGGGATCGCCGAGCAGGGTCGTGATCGCCGCGCCCCAGGCCTGCGGGTCGCGGGAGCCGAGCACGATCCCGGTGTCGCCGTCGAGCACGGCTTCGCGGAGGCCCCCTGACGCGGAGGCGACGACGGGCACTCCGCTCGCTGCCGCCTCGAGGGCGACCAGACCGAAAGTCTCCGAGTGGGAGGGGATCAACACGACCCTGGCGTCGCGGAACAGCGCCGCGAGATCGGCGCGGGTCTGCGGGCCGAGGAATCGTACGGTGTCGGCGATCCCGTTCCGTTCGGCGAGGTCACGGAGGCCATCGATATAGCCGTCGAAGTCGCCGGAGGCGTCGCCCGCGATGATGAGCTCCGGCCGGAGTGCCGCAGGGACCGCCGCTATCGCCTCGACCGCGAGGTCGAGTCCCTTGAGCGGCTGCAGGCGGGCGGCGACGATCGCGTAGCCGGGGTCCTGCTCGGTAGTGCGGATGCCCGGCGCCGGGTGGAAGAGCTCTGCGTCGACCCCGGGGGAGACCACGAAGATCCGCTCTGGCGAGCCGCCGAGCCTGGTCACGATCGTGTCGGCCTCGGCGTTGCTGATCGCGACGAGGGCGTCGGATTCGCGGGCGAGCCAGGCTTCGCCGCGCATCCGCCCCGGTGACTCCGGCCGTTCGCCGGCCGAGAGCGGCGTCGAGGGGTCTGCGGCGATGCTGTGGAAGCTCTGCACGTGCGGGATGCCGCGGCCCTGGGCGAGCGGGAGCGCGGCCATGCCGGAGAACCAGTGGTGCGAGTGGATCACGTCGTAGTCGCCGAGGGCGGCCAGGCCGACCCGGAATTCGTCGATGACCGCCTCGTGCGCCCCCTTGCTGATGGGTTTCGCCGGCCCGGCCTGAAGGAAGCGGAGGGTGAGGCGCGGTGCGAGGACGACGGCGTCGGGAAGTGTGGCCGAGGACCGGCGGGTCACGATGTCGACGGTGTGGCCGGCAGCGGCCATGGCCTCCGCCTGCTGGCGCACCACGACGTTCATGCCGCCGGCGTCCCCGGATCCAGGCTCGTCACCCGGCGAGGTGTGCAGGGAGACGAGGGCGATGCGGAGGCGGGAGGCTGCGGGGGACACCCGTGAATCTTAACGCAGTCGCCTGAACCCGCCCTGCCGAACTCCGTCGAATGGGTCAGCGGGCGAGGGCCGGCACAGATCGCGGCCGCACGAGCCACCACAGGGCCGCGCTCGCGAAGACGGCGCAGGCGAGCATGACCGCTCCCATTCCGAGTGCGTCACCGGTGATGAACACCCCGACCAGCGGAGTGACGATTCCCGCGACGGTGAAGTTCATTGCGCCGAGCAGCGACGCCGCGAGTCCGGACTCCGCCCCGTGGGGTGCGAGGGCGAGGCCCTGCACGCAGGGAATGCAGACCCCCACGGCCATGATCGAGAACCAGAGCGGGATGACGACGAGCGGAAGCCCCCAGCCCCAGACGGCTGCGGTGCAGATCACCAGGGCGGACATCACGAGCACGGTCGTGCTGAGGGCCAGTAGCCACTGCGGGGCCAGCCTGCCGGCAAGGCGCGCCCCGAGCTGGGTGCCGAGCACGAAGCCGAGGGCGTTCACCGAGAACAACAGCCCGTACTGCGCGACCGAGAACGCGTAGACGCCCTGGAACAGAAACGGTGAACCGGCGAGGTAGGCGAACTCGCCTCCCCAGACGAAACCGCCGACCAGGGCGAGTCCGAGGTAGCGGCGGTCCCGGAGCAGCCTGCCCATCCGACCCGGCAGCGCACGGATGCCCGACTGGATCCGGTTCTCGATCGGCAGGGTTTCCCGGATGCCGATCACCGAAGCGAGGGCGATCACCGCACCGTATGCGGCGAGCACCACAAAAATACCCCGCCAGTCGATCCACTGCAGCAACTGCGAACCCAGGATCGGCGCGACGATCGGGGCGAGCCCGTTGACCATGCCGAGCCGGGACAGCATCCTGAGCATCGGGATTCCGGAGAAGAGGTCACGCACGAGCGCGAGCGACACGACGCCGCCGGCCGCCGCCGCCGCGCCCATCAGGAAGCGGAAGGCCGTCAGCGCCTCGACGTTCGGGGCGAACGCGCAGGCAAGAGACGCGAGGATGTGGACGAGGGTCGCGACGATGAGCGGCCGGCGCCGACCGATGACGTCGCTCCAGGGGCCGACAACGAGCTGGCCGACGGCGAGGCCGATGGTCGTGGCCGCGAGGGTGATCTGCACGGCCGACTCGGAGGTGTGCAGTGCCGCCGCGACCGCGGGGAAGGCGGGCAGGTACAGGTCGATCGTGAACGGCCCGAGCGCGGTCAGGGCGCCGAGGATGAACACGTACCGCAGGCGGTGACCCCGGCTGAGCAGTTCGCCCGGGTGCGCGGACGCGGTCATGCCCACTCGTAGTACGACTCGTCGACGCGACGGCCGACAGAGAGAGAGTCGATGGTCGCCATGTCTTCTGCGTCGAGTTCGAAGCCGAGGATGTCGATGTTCTCCCTGATCCGGTCGGCGGACGCCGACTTGGGCAGGGGAACGGTACCGAGCTGCAGGTGCCAGCGCAGGATCGCCTGCGCCTCCGTGACCCCGTGCGCCCGCGCGATCGAGGCGATCTCGGATGTGCCGAGGGCGAGGCCGCGGCCGAGCGGCGACCAGGCCTGGGTCACGATGCCTCGCTCGGCGTGGAAGGCGCGCAGCTCCGGCTGTGAGTGCAGGGGGTGCAGTTCGATCTGGTTCACGCTCGGGACCGTCCCGCCGAGCGCGATCACCTCCTCGACCTGCTCCCGCGAGAAGTTGGAGACGCCGATCGACCGCGCGGCACCGGAGCGGTTGACGTCTTCGAGGCCGTCCCAGGCCCGCAGGTGAGTTCCGACGGAGGACACCGGCCAGTGCACCAGATACAGGTCGACGTAGTCGAGTCCGAGGCGATCGAGGCTGTTCCTGGCTTCCTCGCCCGCGGTCAGGTGGTGCGTGTTCCAGAGTTTCGTCGTGACGAAGAGCTCCCCGCGGGGAATACCGCTCCGGCGGATGCCGATACCGACGCCGCGCTCGTTGAGATAGACGGCGGCCGTGTCGATCGAGCGGTACCCGGCGGCGATGGCCGCTTCGACCGCACGAGCGGTCGCCTCGTCGTCCATCGCGAAGACGCCGAAACCGAGTTGCGGGGTCGTCGCCCCGGTATTGAGAGTGATCCTGGGGAGTCGGGTCGGCGGCATGGGGCGCTCCGTTCGGTCGCATTATTATCGGACGAGCGTCCAATATAAAGCGAGCCTAGCGTCTTGCCGCGTGGGCTCAGGCCCGGATGCGGGCAATCAGGTCGTCGGCGAGCTGCTTCTGAAGCTCCGGAGTCATCAGGTCGGGGAACAGTACCGACTGCAGCGAGATCCCGTCGATGAACACCAGGATCTGGTCGACGAGCAGTCCGAGATTCGTGTCGACGGCCAGGTGCCCACCCGCCGCGGTCGACGTCAGCACCCCGAGCCACCAGTCCCGAGCGACCTGCGCGGACTCCTGCCGGACCAGCTTGAGGCGGGGATCGTTGAGTGCCCTGCCGATGTAGCTGATGTCGATGACGGCCTCGATCCGCCGGTTCTCGTCCATCGGCAGCGTCTCATACAGCGTGGCCCTGAGTGCCTCGATCCCGGTTGACCGGCCGATCTTCTCCTCGACGCGGCGGAAGACCCGGTCATAGGCCAGGCGGTGGGCCTGAACGAGGATGTCGTCCTTGTCTGCGAAATAGTGGGCGAGCACGCCGCTCGAAACGCCGGCTTCCTTCGCGATCTGGCGCACCGTGGCCGCGTCAAGTCCGCGGGTCGCGATCACCCGCCAGGTGGCCTCGAGCACCTCAGCGCGCCGTTCCTCGTGGTCGACAATCTTCGGCATGTGTTGTGTCTCTTCCTCGTTCGCCCCAGTCGACTGCGGGAACCCATCGGCGAGTCCCCGGTTTTTGGACGCATGAGTTAATTTACTCGCTTGTAACAGGGCAGAAACTTATTTCGGACGCGTGTCATAAAAACTGTGAGGACAGCACAGACGAGGAAGTGAGCCAGGGATGACCATCACAGCACCACAACAGATCGAACTGCCCCTTGACGCCGCCCTGCGAGCCCGCGCGGGGAAGGTCATCCCAAGCGGGATGTACGGGCACATGAACGTGGCCCTGATGCCGTCGGGGTTCCCCCAGTTCTATGCGGAGGGCAAGGGCAACCGCCTCTGGGACGTCGACGGAAACGAATATCTCGACTTCATGTGTTCCTTCGGCCCGATGATCTCCGGCTACGCGAACCCGGTCGTCGACGCGGCAGCGCTGGCCCAGCAGAAGCGCGGCGACGCCCTCGGTGGCCCGACCGCACGCATGGTCGAGCTCGCCGAACTGATGGTCGACACCGTCGCACACGCCGACTGGGCCATGTTCGCCAAGAACGGCACCGACGCCACGAGTCTCGCGGTCACGATCGCCCGGGCGGCGACGGGTCGGAAGAAGCTGCTCAAGGGCGGCACGGCCTACCACGGCGCGAATGCCTGGTTCAATCCGAACCCGCTCGGCAGCACGCCGGAGGACCGCGCAAACATCATCGACTTCGAGTTCAACGACCTCGCCTCGCTCGAGGCTGCCGCAGCCGAAGCCGGCGGTGATGCCGCGGCGATCATCCTCTCTCCATTCCGGCACGACGCCCCCGGCTCCACAGACCAGTACATCGTCGACCCGGCCTTCGCCAGGGGAGTGCGGGCGCTGGCCGACCGGATCGGCGCCGTGCTGATCATGGACGAGGTCCGCACCGGCTTCCGACTGCACACCGGCGGCGCGTGGGAACCGCTCGGCATCGATCCAGACCTCACCGCCTTCAGCAAGGCAATGGCGAACGGCTACGCGATTTCGTCGGTCGTCGGCATCGACTCCCTCCGCCAGTCGGCCGCCGACATCTTCGCGACCGGATCGTTCTGGTACGCGGGTGCAGCGATGGCGGCCGCGATCGCCAACATCGGCCTGCTCAAGGCGACCGACACCCCCGCCCAGATGAACCGGGTCGGCCAGCTCCTGCGCGACGGACTTCAGAGCCAGGCCGCCGCGCACGGCTTCACGGTCTTCCAGAGCGGGCCGCCCGTGATGCCGTTCCTGCGCTTCGAGGACGACGAAAGCCTCGCGACAGCCGCGGCCTTCACCGACGCGGCGGTCCGGCGCGGCGTGCTGCTGCACCCCGCGCACAACTGGTTCCTCTCCACCGCGCACACCGAAACGGATGTCGCGTGGGCGCTCGAGCGCACCGACGACGCGTTCGCCGAGAC
Organism: Cryobacterium sp. 10I1; assembly: GCF_035019805.1. Taxonomy (NCBI): domain Bacteria; kingdom Bacillati; phylum Actinomycetota; class Actinomycetes; order Micrococcales; family Microbacteriaceae; genus Cryobacterium; species Cryobacterium sp. 10I1. Next base: position 3,833 of record NZ_JASJVF010000089.1, on the reverse strand, counting down.
GCGCGCCCTGTTCGGCTGACCCGTTCGACTGACCCGTTCAGCTGCCACCATCGCCACCCTTCCACCATCAGCACCCAGGCTCCGACGCTGCAGCCACCTTGAGAACCGGCGGGACGGCCGGGTCCGCAACCAACAGAGGAGACTCACGTGCACACGAAACAACGCTCCACCCGCTTCAAATGGCGCTCCCTCGTCGCGATGGCCGCGACCGCAACCCTGCTGCTGACCGGCTGCAGCGTCGGAGCGGCCACGACGGCTGTCGCGAAACACGATCTCGTGATCGCGAGGGCGATGGACCTGACGACCCTCGACCCCGACCGCGGCTACTGCGACACCTGCCAGATCGTCTTCACGGCACTCTACGACCGGCTCGTGATCGTGAGTCCAGAGGACTCGAAGACCCTTCAGCCCGGGCTGGCCTCGACCTTCACCGCGAACGCCGACAACACCCAGTTCACCTTCGGACTCGACCCAGCGGCGACCTTCTCGGACGCCTCGCCCGTCGAGCCGAAGGACGTCAAGTGGAGCCTGGAGCGCCTCGCCAACATCAAGGGCAGCGCCTCCTACCTGCTCGCGGGCATGTCCTCGATCGACACCCCCGACGCGAAGACCGTGGTCGTCAACTTCGCGGCGCCGAACTCCGCGTTCCTCGCGATCGTCGCGGCGTCGTACCTGGGCATCGTGAACAGTGACGTCGCCAGCGAGCACGGTGCATCCGCCGCGGCCGACGCGTCGACTGCGGACACCGCAGAAGACTGGTTCCTCTCCAACTCCGCGGGAAGCGGCCCGTACATCCTCGACAGCTACACGGCCAACAGTGCCGTGAAGCTCACGGCGAACCCGAACTACTGGCGCACCAAGCCGACCTTCGACACCGTGACGCTCAAGGAGGTCACCGACTCGAGCTCGCAGCTCCAGCAGCTCCAGCAAGGTGACGTCGACATCGCCATGCAGATCAGCCCAGACGCCCTGGACCAGCTCAAGAACACCCCGACGGTCACGACGGCGGCCGTCGATTCGTTCAACTACACATACATCGCCCTGATGCCAGGTGCAGAGGGCGGGGCTCCCCTCGCCGATGTCCGGGTGCGGGAGGCGATCAAGGACGCCATCGACTACGACAACATCGTCAAGACCCTCGTCGCAGGCTACGGGAAGCTGCAGGGCTCTCCGATCCCGAACGGCTTCGAGGGAAGTGAGAAGGTCGCCCTGCCGAGCTACGACGTCACGAAGGCGAAGGCGCTGCTCGCAGAGGCCGGCTACCCGGACGGCTTCACGATCAGCTCGACGTACCCGAAGATCGTTGCATACGGCGTCGACCTCGACCTGCAGATGCAGGCCATCCAGCAGAACCTCGCTTCGGTCGGCATCACGCTCGAACTGACGCCGGTCGACTTCAGCCAGTGGGCCGACGTCATCGGCGGCAAAGGAACCCCGATCACGGCCGTGTACTTCGCCCCTGACCACACGGACTCGAGCCAGTACGTGCAGTACTTCGGCCTGATCCCGAACGGCGGATACGTCGCCAACTTCGCCTCTCTGGCCGGCAAGACGGTCAACCAGGCCGAGGTCGACGGGCTCACGACTGCGCTCGCCCAGACCGGAGCGGAGCGCACGGCGAGCTACCAGGCGCTCGCCCAACTGATGGCCGACGACGTCAATATCCTGCCGATCGTCAATCCGCAGTTGATCATGGCCCACGCGAGCGACATCACGGGGGTGACGTACAGCCCGTGCTGCAACGTCGACCTCGGGGCGCTCGGGCTCACGAAGTAAGCCACTGCCCAGCGACAGTGCGGGGCGCGGACCCGGTCCACGCCCCGCACTGTCGCCCTGTACCGTCGCCCCGCACTGTACCGTCGCCCCGCACTTTACGGAGTTCCAGATGCTTCGCTTCATCCTCAAACGGATCGCCATCCTGCCGCTGCTCCTGCTCGGCATCGTGACGATCGCTTTCGTGATCTCGCGGCTGTTGCCGGCGAATCCGATCGCCTCGCTCGTCGGCGAACGCAACCTCAACAATCCCGAGATCGTCGCCGCCGCCAAGGCGCGCTGGGGCCTCGACCAGGACCTCTTCACGCAGTACCTGAACTATCTCGGTCACCTTTTCCAGGGTGACCTCGGCACCTCCTTCAGCACCAAATCGAGCGTGACGAGCGACCTGCTCAGCCGTCTTCCGGCCACGATGGAGCTCACGATCGTCGCCCTCCTGATCGGCACACTCGGCGGCATCGCCCTCGGCGTGATCTCGGCGAGCCGGAAGGACCGCTTCGCCGACCACCTGAGCCGGTTCTTCTCCCTGCTCGGATCGTCCCTCCCGGTCTTCTGGACCGGCCTCGTCTTCCTCTTCGTCTTCTACGCCCAGCTCGGCGTTCTCCCCGGCCCCGGCCGGCTTTCGGCCAGGATCGAACCTCCCGCGAACGTCACTGGCTTCTACACGGTGGACTCACTGCTCGCCGGCAATATTCCGCTCTTCCTCGACGCGGTCAGCCACCTGATCCTCCCGGCGTTCATCCTGGGCTGGGGGCTGGTCGGCACGATCAGCAGGCTGGTCCGCGCCTCGATGCTCGATGAGATGCACGCGGACTACGTGCGCACCGTGCGCGCGAAGGGCCTCAGTGACGGGTTCGTGATGCGGCATCATGTGCTGCGCAACTCGCTCACCCCGGTCGTCACCATCGTCGGCTTCGCGTTCGGCGCGCTGCTCACCGGTGCCGTGCTCGTGGAGCAGATCTTCTCCTGGAACGGGATCGGCTCGTACGCCGTCGGCGCCACCCGCACCCTCGACTACCCCGCCATCAACGGGGTCACCCTCGTCGGCGGTGCCATCTTCCTCCTGGCCAGCCTGGCCACCGACATCGTGTACGCCGTCGTCGACCCGAGAGTGAGGCTCGCATGACCGCGATCTCGTTGCCCAGCCTGGCCGGAAACGCCCGCGACCTGTGGAAGCGCGGGTCGGCATCCGCCTGGCTGCGCCCACCAATGATCTTCGGATACGTCGTGCTCGCCTTCTGGATCGTCGCCGCCGTCGGCGTGCAGTGGATCGCGCCGTACGACCCGATCAAACAGGTGGGCGAACGGCTGCTCGCGCCCAGCGGGACGCACTGGTTCGGCACGGATGCGCTCGGTCGCGACGTTTTCAGCCGCACCCTCTACGGTGCCCGCTATTCGCTCCCGATCGCCGCGGTCGCGATCGTCGTCTCGGTGACGATCGGCAGCGTGCTCGGCGCCGTGGCCGGCTACTTCGGCGGCTGGGTGGATGCCGTGATCATGCGCATCGCGGACATGACGATGGCATTCCCCGCGATCCTGCTCGCGATGGCGGTCGCCGCCTCGCTCGGCCCCGGCCTGAACAACGCGTTGATCGCGATCGTGATCGTCTGGTGGCCGATCTATGCCCGGCTGATGCGCGGTCAGGTGCTCTCGATCAAGCAGCGGGAGCACGTCGAATCGGCCGTGGCGATCGGGGCGAGCGGTCCACGGATCCTGTTCCGGCACATCGTGCCGCAGTCGCTGACGCCGATCCTGGTCAACGCGACCATGGACCTCGGCCAGGTCATCCTGCTGGTCGCCTCGCTGAGTTTCCTCGGCCTCGGCGCCCTGCCGCCCACGCCGGAGTGGGGTGCGATGATCACCGACGGCGCCAAGAACTTCTATCAGCCGTGGATCGCCGCGGCCCCCGGGTTCGCGATGCTCACGATCGTGCTCGCGATCAACTTCATCGGCGACGGCCTGCGGGACGCCCTCGACGTGAAGGCCACCCGCCGCTGAGTCGCCGGCAGCACAACAGGAAGCGGGGGGGGGGCGGGGGGGGGGGGGGGGGGGGGGGGGGG